>NZ_LZML01000156.1:0-6605 GCF_001665695.1 Nocardia sp. 852002-51101_SCH5132738
GACGCTGGACCCCGACCGTGTGCACACCCTTCTTCAGGTCGCCGGTCTCATCGACCACCAGTGTCGCGTCGACCTCGCCCAAATGCCCGACCACGTAGTCGCGCAGGTCATCTCGCAACCCGTCCTCGTCGAGGACCGCGGACGCGAGCAGGTGCTGCATCGCATCCGGCGAGCGATCACCGGCATACTCGGCCAGTGTCCAGCAGTTCTTGGCCGGCAGCTCCGATATCAGCCCGGTCAGCATCCGCCCGGCAGTCGCACGGGTCTCGGCTCGCGCGAACCGTGACCCGATCGCGCCGGTGAACTCGTCGAACTGTCGCCGCCACCGTGGGGCGGCTACGCTGTCGAACACGGCCACCGCCAATTCAGTTGTGTCCCACACAAACACAACCTGATCACGCGGTGGCCGCCCAACTCCCGGCACCCTGAACAGCAGAATCGTTGTCTACGAAGTCCGGCTGGAGTACTAGAACAGGTGAGCTGCAAGAACACTGAGTGGGCGACCGCAAGCATCGCGAACGCGCATCGCGCTATGCAGGTCCATCTGGACTGCTTGACGGGCGAGTGCCCTGCGCGGACGGCTGCGCGAGACCTGCTGGAGCAGCACAACAGATTGAAGCCCGATTCGGGGCGGCTGTGATGGACCGCCAATCCCTGTATGCCATCGTGGTAAGCACCCGCCGTATCGGATGGTGGCAGGACGCAGACGGAGTCGTCGCCCCGGTATGGGACGACGGCCTGATCGGTGAACCCATCAGCCTCACCGACGATGTCGACGGGTTGATCGCGGCAGAGCTGGTTACCGAGGTGGTCGATGTCGAACCGCTATTCGTGATAGACCACGAGCTGATGAAATCGTTGCCTCAATATAGGGGGCCTCGTCCGAAGTGAAAGAGCAAGGAACTCTGGATGATTCGTCGTAGCGCGAGCAATTGCGGCTGGCGATCAGAGCCATGCGCGAGGAGAAGGATCTCAGCCAACCGAAGTTGGCGGACCTGATCGGCTACAGCCGCCAATATGTCTCGCGCGCGTAGCGCGACCACAATCTTCCCCCCTCGAGCTTGTTCGGGCCATAGACGGTGCGCTCGAAGCGAACGGTCGACTGCTCGCCCTGTGGCGAACCGCCAGCGCTGAACGCGCTGCCGTTCGCGCGACCGGTCACCGGCCATCTGGACTGAGCGCGACGTTGACCACGGCGATGCAGTCGCACCCTGATCAGCCCGTGCTCACCCTGCCGGCGGGGCGGTTCTTCGCGGGTTCGACGACACCGCTCATCGTCGTTCCGGCGGCTCTCGATTCCGGTCGAGTCCTGGCCGAGGTTGCCCGCGCGACGGCCGAAGCGCCGCTGAACCGGCCGCAACGCGCCCTCGTGGTTGCCACGGTGAACTCCGTTGAGGGGCCACGCTATTACGGAATGGACCGGCGACGAGCGCGCTTGTATCTGGCGTCCGCCAATGCTGGTGCATCGCTGATGGTTCCACCGGCCTACGAGCTGGACGACTTCACGCTGGCCATCGCGTGGGCGGTGACCAATATCGATGACGCCCTGCTCGACGACGACAGCGCGTTGGCTACCGCGTCTATGCAATTCAGTGGTCTGCGCGGGGCGGTTCGTTCGAGCATCGCGAACGACGGGGCCGCCGATCTGTCCGCGGTGTCTCAGGCATGCCGTCACCCTCACACCGAAACGGGTAATCAACTGGTAGGGCAGGTCAAGGAGTCAACCAAAGCCGGGGCAGTCCCGAGTTAGCACCTCAGCACAGCCTTCGAGTGATCCAAGACACCTTTACAGTGAGGACCTTCTCGTCAATACTCTTGACAGAGAAGATCATGTTGTAAACACACTTACCATACAAGATCACCAGATGCCGGGGCAGTAGCGTCGTGGATCCGATCGAACAACCTTCCAAGACACACGGGCGTCAACCCGTTGGGCTGCTACAGTTAACTTCTTGCCGTACTGCAGCTATCAACACAGACCACGGAGACATGGGCCTTGCTGACCGTCCGAATAGCCCACGAGATCTCCGGCTCGCACCCATGCGGCAAACCTATCTAACAGTCCCAGGGCAATAGTCGCCCAAGATGCAAGTCAGCAAACAAATGGTGATGGTTGACGCTATCACAACCGCCAAAGATCGCTGGCGCGACGTTATTGCCGAACAGCGGCGAAAACGATTCCAGGCTCCGAGTCGACTCGTTTGCGAGCCCATAACGAAGCCTGCCACACAGCTGCCATCCTGAATTCATGCGAATTCTTCGGCGGTGCATCAGCACGGTTGAAGCCATGCACTTTTCCGTCACGGATGTTTGCAACCTTCACGCAACGATCACGTAACCATTGACCGCTAGACTTCATCGCATGGGGAGAATCTAACCCGGCGAACATTCACGAAAGGGACATAATGTCCTGGTCGGAATTGCACGCACGAATCGAAGTCATGCATGAAGTGCTCACCCGAGCAGCCACCGATCCTAATGATCCGAATCTATTCACGGGAATTCCGGAACTGGACCCACTCTTCGGTGGGATCGAGGGATTGCTGCTCGCCCTGCGGAGTAGGTGGAAGATACATCTGGAAGCAAAGTTGGAAGATGCCGCCGAACGCGGAGAGCTGTTCTCCTCCGCCTACGCCGAGCTGAGAGCGGAACAGCCCGCGCTTTACCAGATACTGCAGAAGTACTTGCGTGAGACAGTTGGGTTGACCATGCCGTTGCCTGCTGCTCCAATGCTCGTCGGCAGCCGGGGTTCTGGAGCAACATCGCACCGAGCCAGATAGCAGATGCAGAATGCCGTTGACTGTCCACCGGATCCGCCAAGCCTCTGCACTGGCGATGCAGCAATCTTACCGATGGCCGGGATGCAGCAATCTTACCGATGGCCGGTTAGCTCGACCTCTATTGCAGCGTTGATTACGAGATCGTACCAGCCTCGACCACTTCGATGTTCTCGATTCGTAGAGTTGCGGTCGGATCAATTCGGATTCCGCGAGCTCGTACCGAGCTCTCGATAATTCCCCAGACAATTGCGCTCAGATGCTCGAAGAACGCGGTGCATGGCATCGCAGCACTTGGGTCGGATTGTGAGTTGATCCACCAATCCGTCGCGGATAGGCTCGCACCAATAGTCGACTGCACCACCAAGCCCACGCCCGAGGTGTCCGCTCCGACAGTGTCCAACACCGCGGTGAAATGGTCAGCAATGAATCCCGCTAGCTCGTGTGCATCCTTGAGCGCCTGAGCAGCTTCCGTCGTACCCTCGCTGAAATGACTTCGAACAAGAAGTGGACTCAACTCACCTGACACGCAGGGCTTGCACGACGATCATTCGATCTTTCTCGGGTTGACCCTCGTCGCACTGCTGCTACTGCTACTGATTCTGAGCTTCTCCGTCCCCGAGTCCCACGACACCGCATGCCCGCCACTGGATGGTCTCGGCATGTCCTGGGTGACGCTCGCCATCGCGTCGACCGTATTTGCCGTTATCGAAGGCCCCGTCCCGCGGCTGGCCCGACAGCCTGGTGTTTGTTGCCACCACGATCGGACTGATCAGCGTCGCAGCCTTGATCATCACTGAACTGCGTGCTGAGCACCCCTTAATAGACGTGCGGCTCTTCCGTCGCCGGGGCTTCTCAAGCGGTGCTTTGTCGATAACCATCCAATTCCTCGTGACCTTCGGCGTCATGTTTCTCAGCTTATTCTGGGATTCGTTCCCCTGCACTCAGCTCTGGCCCTTGCCCCGATGGTCGCTCCGCTCATTGCGATGTCACTCGACCCTCCTGCTGATCATGAGCGCAGGTCTCGACATGCCGGCTGCCCGGCCACTAACGCGATCATGCTCGACACGCCGTTGAAGAAGCACGGGGTATCAGCCGCAGTCAACGACGCCACTCAGGAGATCGGCGCAGCAATCGGCATCGCCATCGCCCGGCGGGAAATCCTCTCGCCAACCATGCGAAAACCGCCTTCTGGGGCGGAGTGGAACATTCAGCGTTCGCCCTGGCCGTCATCAGCCTTGCCGGAGCGCTGATTCTCCTTCCGCTCTCCCCTGGACGTAACAACGTCCGTTCACAAAGAAGCATCAGTCGGCGAGTACAGTATCCCTGGCACAAACGCACTACACGTACGAATAAATCCTAGACCGGATTGATCGCCGAACCGGCACAATCATGAACAAGCATCCCTTCCATGGCAACTGACAACAGATAGTCACGAAGAGAAACGATTGATCCGCACCCGGGGGTACGCCCCGGGTGCGGTGCTTTCACGAGCCCGGAATCGGGACACTCGACGGGCGGCGCGACGACAAGTCCGTGGAATCTGTCGTCCCAATAGGTGGACTACCAGCACGCGTGCCGTACTCGGACGACCGTTGTGTTGCTAGGACGGCATGGTCGCGTGCCTGCTGTTGTACGGGATCGCCGCAGCCGACCGTCGAGAGCAATGCCGAATACTCGTGCACCTGCTCAGCCAGCCGGTGCCAGGCCGCGTGTACCATCGGATCGGCCGGATCGCCGTTCATCAGCAGGTGGTACGCACGCACTTGACTGTCGGCCAGAGCATCGATCAGAGCACCGAATGTTTCGTATCGGAGGGCGATCGGGCGGTGCAGCGCGGCGACGTAGTCCGACGCCCACCCGTCGATCGCGGCGATGAGAGACAACCTTTCCGCATCGATCGTGGCCAAACTCGTGTGTTTCAGCGACAGTCGATGGATCGTCCCCAGTTTGTTCGCCAGTAAGTTCAGCGGATGGGTCCCGATGAAATGGTTGCGGATCGCCGAAAGCAACTCCGCTCCCGTGGGCAGTTGCGCCACGCGCGCCTGTCGCTGCTCCAATCGGGTTTCGCCAGCTACCGTCGCGTACTTCGAGCACATCATGCTGCGTCTCCGTCCAGGTTGATGGTGGCGCCTGGCGCCCGACGATTCGATATCGATGTGGAGGATGGTCGATCGACTCGATGGGCGGCCCACGCCTGACGCCAGGTGCATCCACATTGTCACGCGCTATGGCATCCGGCGGGAGGCCACTTCGCCCCCCAATAACACCCCCTCTTCTCCTCGAACTCGCCAATTCGACGCAATCGAGTTACTGTCTGGCCAAGCTCAGAGGAGATGTCGGGAAGGGGGCATCTGGATGGCGCGACCGGCAGGCAACGAACAGTTGGATCGACTTATCAAGAGGCGGGGATGGACACGCCGCGATGTCGCGGATGCAGTCAACCGCGCCTACGAGCGAATCACCGGCAGACCAGGAGCGTACGACGAGGAACGTATTCGACGGCTGGTGAGAGGAGAGATTACGTGGCCGCACCCTGCCTATCGACAGGCTCTCGAGGTCGTCTTCGGTGCGCGCGCAGCGGAACTGGGATTGTTCAACAGCCGTAACGAAACCCGCCCCCGGCAGTCTCGCCACACCCCCAAATTGAGGACGAGATCGACTGGGAGATTGCGGAACTGACGAAGACGAGCCAGGTGAACCGCCGAGATGTCGTGAAGGCCATCGCCGTCCTTGGCGCGGCATCACCTGCTGCGCTTGTCTGCGCCGACCCCGAACGCCTGATCAACTCGGCGGCCGCACCTCGACACGCGGACGACGCCGCGCTCGACACCATCGAGACAATCGTCAATCACGCGAAGATTCAAGATGATCTTCTCGGCCCGAACGCCGCGATAGGCACCATTCTCAGTCAGGCGCGATTGACAGACTCCTTGCTGATCGACATCTCCCCGCGCCTGCGCGACCGAGCCCTGACCCTGCGCTGCCACATCGGCGTCTCGGCGGGCTGGCAATGCTTCGACCTAGGACATCACGACGCGGCTGCGGCGCATTTCACCTTGGCGCGAGAGGCCGCTGACGAAGCCTCGGCACATGGTGGGGCGGCGATGGCAATGGCCGAATGGTCTTGGGGCGCAGGCGCGATCGCCGCCACCGCCCTTGCCGCTGACCTCGCGGCGGCCGCCGAATCACGGGCCGCATCCGTCAGCGACGCCCGGTTGCGCGCGCATACTGCCGCCATCGCAGGGGTGGCACTGGCGCGAATAGGCAACACGGCCGGAGCCCACGCCGCGCTCACCCGCGCGGCGATGCCGGACATCGACCCAGTCGCCGGACCGGCAGAATCAATCGCCTATTTCTGCACCCCTGCCCACATCGCTCGCCTGCGCGGGGAAGCGCTTCGCAATACCGGCGATCTGACCGGCGCCATCGGTGCCGCGAACGAGTCGATAGCGCTGCGATCCCACCGCGACAGCGCAGAGGCCCACCTCCTTCTCGGAACACTCCATCTCGACGCTGACAACGTCGATGCCGCTGTCGACGCCTTTCTGACCGCCATCGAAAGCGCGGCCCATTCTCCGCGTCTCGCCGACCAGTTGCGCATCGCAGTAACCAGCGCCGCGAAAAGGGTGCCGAGTTCCAGCGCTGCACAACTGCTCAATGAACGACTTGACCGCCTGGGATAATCGCCGGACCAACCCAATGCTTCGCCCCGTTAGTAGGAGGTTCGTTGTCATTGCTTGAGGTGGTTCGGGACTGTCGGTGTTCCGGTGGATCTGATCTCGGTCCGATGAGTCGAGCCTGATGGCTCGGCAGGAAGGACCGACG
>NZ_LZML01000157.1:0-153495 GCF_001665695.1 Nocardia sp. 852002-51101_SCH5132738
AATCTCTCCTTCAACCGCCCGTCCGAGGGCATCTGATCACAGATCGCCCGGACTTACACGGTTGCCATGACACCCCCATCCGGGGGGCATCTGCTCCCGCCAGCGACGCCATGACCGTGGTGAAGGTCTCGCGGCGACCCTCCAGCCACGCCTCGGACGCGGGAACGCGACCGATCTCGGGCGCGTCACGAAGTACCAGATCGGTGCCGTCGATATGGTCTATGGCACCGGCATTCCGGCGGGAGGCGTACGGATCCATCCATGACGACGGCTCACCGGCACTGTCCTCGGCAAGGACATACAAGCCCTCGACCGAGATCCCGGCTTCGATCAACTCTGCGACCGTCATATCGATCTCGTACCGAGTTTTCAATCCGATGACGATCCCTGGACGGTTCGACGGCCCCTCGGCCCTGCAATCAAGAACCCATTGCGGAAACACATGCAAGCTCCCAAGGGTATCGGGACCTCGACCACCCACCGCCTGTGCGAGCAGATCCTTGCCCGGCAGCCGCGACACGAAAGTCGGCGGACGACACCGCCGTAACTTGTACCCCCAATCCAGAACAGATCTCAGCATCGTCTCTTGTACCAGGCGCATTGTCAATCGCCGGTACTCGCGAATAGCGAAGGTGGTCGGCGTGCCACACAAGTCGGCATCGGCGACCAGTGGGACACACGCGATCCCGCCCCTGGTCTTGGAAACTACATGGGTGCCTTCCAGTTCCGCACGCAGACTCTTGAGCTGATCACCCGACTCGTACTGAACCAGCCCTCCAACGAAATGATCCGCTGAGAACCTCACCGGCACGAAGTTGACCGCGAGCTGCGGTGAGCTTGTTCTCTGCATACCCGTTCCTGTCGCCTAGATCTGCCTCGGCCCCTCATCACGGAGCAAAACGCCTGTGCCCGAGCGGCCGCAGAACTCACCACCCCGAGCGCGATCATCCCACCCACGTACGACACGAAGCGAAGACACATCGTGACCGAAGGCCAGCCCGCGCAGAGCGATAAGCAACGACGTGGCAGCCCGCCCCAAGCCGAGGTCCAGAACCGCGTATCGGATGTGTTCAGGAAGTAAGCACGAGTCCATGATGGCGCGGCCCCTACAGGCAGCGGCCGGCCGCTCACG
Organism: Nocardia sp. 852002-51101_SCH5132738; assembly: GCF_001665695.1. Lineage (NCBI taxonomy): Bacteria > Bacillati > Actinomycetota > Actinomycetes > Mycobacteriales > Nocardiaceae > Nocardia > Nocardia sp. 852002-51101_SCH5132738. The sequence continues at coordinate 1,133 of NZ_LZML01000157.1, forward strand.
CCGCACCGACGGTCGCTGGGCAACCCTCGATGATTGTCATTTAGTCAGCCATTTAATGGCCGACGTCAGCCAACGGCATCCACACGCGCCAACGCCAATGACGAACATCACACAAAATATTCGGTATGGGGACGCCATCTGTGCAGCTCAGATCCAGGAGGACCTAACGAGGCCAACCCCGCCAACACTTGACAACAACACCAATCGCAAGCTAGTTCGACGTGAGTACATGGAGTTACCCATGTACTCCCGAGATCAGCGGTGGCGTTGGCAAGCCGTTGTCACCCGCGGGGGTACGGCCAAGGGTTGAACCGGCATTTCTTCCCGTCCATCGGCACCACACCCTGCGGGTCCAGGGTCGCGATGTCGTTGTTGCGGGTGCCGAAGGTCTGCTGCATCATCACCGGCGCCAATCCGCCGTCGATCTCGCACGGCTGATGTTCGTGGTAGCCGATGGCGTGACCGACCTCGTGGTTGATCTGATATTGCCGGTAGGAGCCGATATCGCCCTCGAAGGCGGTGGCGCCGCGCACCCAGCGCACCTCGGAGAGAACCACGCGGCCCAGATCGGAGTTGTAGCAGGAGGAGTCGATCGGGATTTCGAAACCGCAGGCCGATTTGGTGGTCTGCCGGGAGGTCAGCGAGACCCGGAAATCCGGTTCGCCGTTGTCGATCCGGCGGAAGCCGAAGCGCGGATCGTGGGTCCAGCTCTTCGGGTTGGCCAGGGTGGCGTCCACCATCTTGGCCACCGAATCGTCCCCGCCGAGCGAGGTGGTGTCGACTCCGTTCTCGACCTCGACGGTGTAGGTGAACAGATGCGCCTGACCGGCCCCGACCTGCGCCGATGCGCCGGGAACGATATGCCAGGTGCCCGCCGCGGTCTCCGTGAACGCCCCGCCCGCGGGCAGCGCGCCGGAGGGCGGATCGCCGGCGAACTTACCGTCGCCCTTGGGTGGTGCGCCGATGATGCCGGCGTTGCTGGTGTGCTGGCTGAGCCGGCCCAGGGCGGGGGTGGAGCCGCCGGAGGTGTCGGTACCCCCCTTGACGGCGTCCACGATCACCAGCACGGTGATGATCACCAGTACCGGAAGCGCGTAGGCCCGCCAGCCGTAGGTGGAGACGAACCGCCCCAGCGCGCTCTGCTTCTTCGTATCGCGTTCCGGCCGTGGCCGATTCGCCGCATCGTGGGCGCCGGTCGGATCCCATTTCGCACGCAGCGGTTGATGGGAACGATCGCCGTGGCCATTGCCGGAATACAGGCCGAGCGGATCGTAGAATTCGGAGCTTTCCGTAGGTTGCTGCCGGTCACGCCGACCGGTAGCGGCCGATTCCGCGCGCGCGGCCAGAACACCTGCGGGGCGAGGCGAATCGGGCCCGCCGGTCGTTCTGCCCCGTTGTTCGCTCACCCGAACAGATTCTCACAGGCCGTTCGGCGACATCTACGTACCTGCCGTTGACCGGCCGGGGTTGCGAGAAATCTCACCACTGTGCGAGATTTCTCACGGCGGCCAGTTACTGACAGGTTGCCAATAGGTGTGGAAGGTTATTCGAATACCACAACGGCAGGAACGGGATCGGCTTCCCAGCCAGTGCAGCCGACCCGCAGCGGGCTGCATCACGAACGAGTATCGTTCGTTGAATACCGTGCACATCCACGTTCCCGCCGGGAATCGACTGGGAGAACCGAAATGACTGACCTCGTGGACCGGATGACGTCCTCGCGACTGTCGTCCGAGGCCATGGCACCGAGCAAGCGCGGAACTCGCCTACCCCGGGAGGCGCGCCGTGCCCAGCTGCTCGCCGCGGCCAGCGAGGTCTTCGTGCTGCGCGGCTACCACGCCGCCGGCATGGACGAGATCTCGCAATGCGCCGGCGTCTCCAAACCCGTTCTGTACCAGCACTTTTCGAGTAAGCTCGAACTGTATCTGGCGGTCCTGCAGAACTACATCGACGCTTTGGTGTCGAGTGTCCGCCAGGCGCTGCGGTCGACCACCGACAACCGGCAGCGCGTCCGGGCCGCTGTCGCGGCGTACTTCGACTTCGTCGACCACGAAACCCAGGGTTTCCGACTGGTTTTCGAATCCGACCTGACCAGCGAGCCGCAGGTGCAGCGGCGCGTCGAACAGGCCACCGAGGCCTGCGTGGACGCGGTCTTCGACCTCGTCGCCCACGATTCCGGACTGGACCCCTACCGCGCCCGCATTCTGGCCGTGGGACTCGTGGGCGCCAGCCAGATCACCGCGCGCTACTGGCTCGAGGCGGACCGGCCGATCCCGAAGGAAGAGGCCGTCGACACCACCGTCCAGCTCTGCTGGGGCGGTCTGTCCCGCGTGCCGCTCTCCCAGCGCTGAGAGCGCCCGCGCCCGAAACGACGAGGCCCGGATCCGCCACCGCGGATCCGGGCCTTTCGAGTTCGATACAGCGGCGACGAGTTCCCTCGCCGCAGGAGAATCACACCGCGGCGAAACCCACGCGGCCGCTGGTGGAGGTGCCGATTTCGACATAGGCCACCTTCGCGGCCTGGATCAGGTACTTGCGGCCCTTCTCGTCCTCGAGGGTCAGCACACCGCCCGAACCGCTCAGCGCGCCGGATACCAGCGCCTCGACCTCCTCCGGGGTCTGCGAGCTGGCGATGACCAGTTCCCGCGGGCTATCCGAAATGCCGATCTTGACCTCCACGGCCAACCTCCTAGAGTCCAGATGGTGTCGCTGCCCAGGCTAGTGCAGCGAACGGGTCGGAGACGATGCGCCTGCCTGTGCTGTCAGCGAACAGCCGCCGGTCCCGACGGCCGTCGCGAGCGGCTCATCCCAGGCTCAGCACCCGCATCCGCTCGGCATGCGAGTTCTGCATCCGTTCGAACAGCGCCGCCACCCCGTTGAGGTCGCCGGTGGCGGTGAGCACCAGTTCGGTCAGCTCGTCGCGCTGGGCCATCACGTACTGCGCCTGGGTGATGGCCTCGCCGAGCAGCCGACGGCCCCACAGCGTGAGCCGGTCGCGCTCGGAGCGGCTGACGGTGACCGCCCGGCGCACCTCCTCGATGACGAATTCCGAGTGGTGGGTCTCGGCCAGCACATCGCGCACGACCGCGGCCACCTCCGGCGCCAGCGCATCGGCGAGCACCGCGTAGAAGTCGGCGGCGATACCGTCGCCGACATAGAACTTGACCATCGACTCGAGCCAGTTCGAGGGATCGGTCGAGGCGTGGTAGGCGTCCAGGGCCCGCACGAACGGCGCCATCGCGTCGAAGACGTCGACGCCGCGCCCCTGCAGCGCCCGCTCGAGCGTCTCGAAATGCTCCATCTCGGCCGCGGCCATCTTCGCCACCGCCACCTTGCCCCGCAGCGTGGGCGATAATTTCGCTTCTTCCGCCAGGCGGTAGAACGCGGAGATCTCACCGTAGGCGAGAACCGCGAACAGATCGGTGACACCGAGATGGTCGGCGGGGATTCGATGATCGGATTCGGTCGAAACACCCAGCGCGCCAGATGTGTTTGCACCCATGGCCACCACCCTAGTGGGTCGGCGCCCGGAGGGGGCGGCGGCGCGGCGCCGAAAAGAGTTCCCCCGCCGGCCGCGCCTCACACCGGCACGTCCGAACCGGCGGACAGCTGTCGCCGCCGCGCCGCCGGATCATGCCTGGTCGCCCAGAAATTTCTCCAGATAGCCCCACGTGGTGTCGCGGGCGATCAGGATGCCCAGATGACTGCCGGGCGAGGTCTCGTATCGCACCTCGCGGGCGCCGGTCAGCGTTCGCTGCCCGTGCGCCACCGCCGCCGCCGGAGTGATCACGTCGTCGGTCCCGCCCACCAGCAGTACCGGCGCGGTGATCTCGGCCAGCTCGATCGGCCGGGCGCCGACGTGCACCACGCCCCTGCCGATGTCGTTGGCGAGCATGAACCGGCTCCACAGCTGGTTGTAGAAGCGGCCGGGGTAGCCGGGCAGCCGGGACTGGAACCGGTCGATCGTCTCCATCCGGGCCAGCGTCGCCGAATCGGCCAGATTGCCGGCCAGGAACATCGGCCGGCGCAATTCCCGCTCCCAGGCGGCGGCGCGGTAGGCCAGGCGGGTCAGCGGCGCCGGAACACCGCCGGCCGCCCGGACCAGATTCGACACCGTGCGCCCGCCGTCGATGCGCGCCAGCGCGCGCACCTGCGGGACCCCGTTCACCCGGTTGTAGTCCAGCGGTGCGCCGACGGCGGTGACGGAGCGAATCGGCAAGGTCGCGTCGGCCGCGGCGGTGAGCAGCGACAGCACGCCGCCGAGGGACCAGCCGACCAGATCGACGGGAGCTCCGTCGCGATCGGCCGAGACGCGGCGCACCGCCTCGGGCAGAATGTCGTCGACCCAGTCCTCGAATCCCATGCGGCGGTCGGCGAAGCCGATCTCGCCGTAGTCGACCAGATAGGGGCGGCGGCCGATCTCCAGCAGGAAGCGGGCCATACTCTGGTCCGGGCGCAGGTCGAAGCACACCGCGGGGGCCGCCAGCGCCGGAACCATCAGCACCGCCGTGTCGTCGGCGGGCGGGGCCCGGCGGGATCGACGTCGTAGCGTCGCAGCAGCCGGTGCGGTTCGTCCCAGAGCACCGTCGAGGGAGTGGGAACAGGCGCTTCGATGCCGTCGCCGAAGGTCAGCGCCCATGCGTTGCGGGCCGCGGCGCCCACGGTCTCTGCCAAGCTCACGGCGACCAATTTATCGTGTGACACACCGTCTCACATATGTGGGCTGGGCCACGCCCGGCCGGGACCGCCCGCGGAATCCGCTCGCACCGAGGGGAAAGCGGACATATCGAACCCGCGGCGCGCCTGTACATACTTCCGCGAAATCCTCGTTCTCATCGACCGCACAATTTCGCCGGTCACGACGAATTACCGTGTGCCGCAGCCGGACCGGACACCGAGCAGCCGCCCACGACAGCGGGAGCGAGGCGAAGAAAGCTATCACGCTACAATCTCTATGGGCAACGGAAATTTTCGCTCGCACCGCCATATCCCGGCCGGCATATCGGGACCGGTGGTCGAGGCAGTGCGACAAGGGGTAACCGAAGCCCGCCGAAAATGTGCGCGCACCAGATCCGCGACCCCTTTGCGCCGCGCCCGGACAGCGATCCGGGTGGCGAGAGTGCAGGTGGAACCCGCCGGAAATGTGGTGGCCCGGAAATCCGGTCCCAATCCACCCTCGTGCGCGCTGGATGCGATCAACACGAGGAAGGCACGAATCCTGAGCAAGATCACCGTCGAACAAGAACCCGGGTTGGCGGACACGCTGCTGACAGCGGAACTCGACTCCACCCACACCACTCCGACATTCGCCGAATTGGGCGTTCGCCCCGAAATCGTGCGCGCTCTCGGCGAGATCGGAATCGAACACACATTCGCCATTCAGGAGTTGACCCTCCCCCTCGCGCTGGCCGGCGACGATCTGATCGGCCAGGCCCGCACCGGTATGGGTAAGACCTTCGGATTCGGCGTACCGCTGCTGCACCGAATTTCCACCGCCGATTCCGGCACCACGGCATTGGACGGCACGCCCCGCGCGCTCGTCATCGTGCCGACGCGGGAACTCTGCGTCCAGGTCACCCAGGATCTGGAGAACGCCGGCAAATACCTGAGCAATCAGCAGGGACGCCTGCGCGTCACCTCGATCTACGGCGGCCGCCCCTACGACGCGCAGATCGCCGCATTGCGCGAAGGGGTCGACGTCGTCGTCGGCACCCCGGGCCGTCTGCTGGATCTGGCCGAACAGCAGCATCTGATCCTGGGCAAGGTCGGCGTACTCGTGCTCGACGAGGCCGACGAAATGCTCGACCTGGGCTTCCTGCCCGATATCGAGCGCATTCTGTCGATGGTTCCCGAACAGCGACAGACCATGCTGTTCTCGGCGACCATGCCGGGCCCGATCATCACGCTGGCCCGCACGTTCCTGCACAAGCCCACGCATATCCGGGCCGAGGAACCCTCCGATTCCGCGGTGCACGACCGCACCGCGCAATTCGTCTACCGCGCCCACGCGCTGGACAAGAGCGAATTGGTCGCGCGCATCCTGCAGGCCGAGGCGCGCGGCGCGACCATGATCTTCACCCGTACCAAGCGCACCGCCCAGAAGGTCGCCGACGATCTGGCCGACCGCGGTTTCGCCGTCGGCGCGGTTCACGGCGATCTGGGTCAGATCGCGCGTGAGAAGGCGCTGGACAAATTTCGCAAAGGCAAGATCGACGTGCTGGTCGCGACCGATGTCGCCGCCCGCGGTATCGATATCGACGACGTCACCCACGTCGTCAACTACCAGTGCCCGGAGGACGAGAAGACCTACGTGCACCGCATCGGCCGCACCGGCCGGGCCGGGCGCACCGGTGTCGCGGTCACCCTGGTCGACTGGGACGAGCTGCATCGCTGGGAGAGCATCAATTCCGCGCTGAGCCTGGGCATGCCCGAGCCGGTGGAAACCTACTCGCGCTCCGAGCACCTGCGCAGCGATCTCGGCATTCCGGAGAACGCGACCGGAACCGTGCGGCGCGCACCCGCGCGCGAAACGGATGCGGTCGTGGTGGAGCGGGAGGCACGCCAGCCGCGCAAGCGCAATCGCCGCCGCACCCGCGGTGGTAAGGCGGTCGACGCACCCGAGGGCGCCACGGCCGAGTCTGCCGAGTCCGCGACGGACACCGCGGAAAGCGCTGCGGCGCAATCGGTTCCGGCCGAACAACCCGCGAGCGAAGCGGCCGAGGGCGACAAGCCGGCGCGGCGTCGTCGCCGCCGGCGCCGCAAGCCCGCCGCGGAGGGCGGCGACACCACCGGCGGTGACGTCTCGGCAGACGAGTCCGGTAGCGCGGCAACGGGTGGCGATCAGACTGCCGCATCGGCCTAGTCGCCGGATCGGTTAGTCTCGCTGACGTGCTCGCACCCGAGCGGCGGACGCGCGCCGACCTCTATGCCGCAGTCGCGATCGCCGTTGTCGTGGCGATCGCGGCCGCTGTCGCGTGGTCGACGAGCGACGCCCGCGGCACCGAATCCGATCCCGCGGCCCATCCGGCCTCGGTGGCGCCGGCGGCCGATCGGCTGCCGGACGCCCTCACCGAACGGTGGCAGGCACCCGACGGCGTCTCCGCGCGGGCGCTGACCTCCAGCGGCGTCGCCATCACCGGCGACGGCGGCACCGTCCGCGGTCTCGATGCGACCACCGGGCGAGAGCTCTGGAAATACCAGCGCGATCTGCCCCTGTGCGCGCTGGAGAGCCAGTTCGCCACCGTGATCGCCACCTACCGCGATCCGCGCGGGTGCAGCCAGACCACGATGCTCGGCGCGGAGGACGGGCGCCGGCGCACCGCGCGCAGCAGCTATATGGACTCGCAGGTCCGGCTGTCCACCGACGGCACCTATGTGCTGGCGCAGGGACCACGCCGGCTGGAGATGTGGCGTTCGGATCTGGTCCGCACCCTCGAATACGGCTACGTCGACGCGCAGGTGAACCCGCACACACAACCCCGGCACGGCTGCACGCTGCTGTCGGCGGCCTCGGGTGGCAGCCGCCTGGCCGTGCTGGAACGCTGCCCCGACGACGCCGCGGACCGGCTGACGGTGCTGAATCCGGCGCCGAAGGACGCCTCCGCCCCGGAGGAGTACGGCTCGCACGTCCTGACCGAACCCGGGGCGGCGGCCGGCAATGCCCGGGTGATCGCGGTCGCGGACAACCGGATCGCCCTGTATCTTCCCGGAACCGACGCCGCCCCACCGGAATTCGCGATCTACGACGCCAACGCGAATTCACTTGCGGTGCACCGTCTCTCCGCGCCGATCGCCGACAACAGCACGGTGACCCGGCTCGGCTCGGCGTATTTCGTGTTCACCGGCAACAGCGTGATCGCCTTGAGCGCGAGCACCTTCGAGCCGCTGTGGACCGCACCGGACGCCCTGGGCGCGCCGGCGATGATGGCGGGCAACGTCCTGGTGCCGGTGGCCGACGGGATCGCGGCCCTCGATCCCGGCAGCGGCGCCCAGCAGAAGCGGATCCCGTTGCGGCGCAGCGACTACCACGGGGAGCCGATCTCACTGGCCGTGAGCGGTCCGGTGGTGCTGGAGTTGCGGGGCGGCCGGCTCTACGGAACCAGCTGAACCCTCGCGTCGATCCGTCCGGCCGGTCGCTCCCGCGGTGCGGCATGATCGGAATCATGAGTGCATCGGACAGGGACTATCGGCTGGTGCTGCTGCGGCACGGCGAGACCGCGTGGTCGGCGGCACGCAAACACACCGGGCGCACCGATATCGCGCTCACCGAACGCGGCGAAGCTCAGGCGCGAGCAGCCGGAAAGGTCCTCGCCGGTCTCGACCTCAGCGATCCGCTGGTGCTGACCAGCCCGAAGAAGCGTGCCGTGCACAGCGCCGAACTGGCCGGGCTGCCCGATCCGCGGATCGACGACGAACTGGTCGAATGGGATTACGGCGACTACGAGGGCCTGACCACCCCGCAGATCCGCGAAACCGCCCCCGGCTGGACCGTCTTCACCGGCGACGTACCGGGCGGCGAATCCGTCGACGCGGTCGGCGCGCGGGCCGACCGGGTGCTGGAATCGGTGGCGTCGGCGCTGCGCACCCGCGATGTGGTGCTGGTCGGGCACGGACATTTCTCCCGGGTGCTGATCGCGCGCTGGGCGGGTTTCCCGGCCCGGGAGGGACGGCGCTTCTTCCTGTCCACCGCCGCGATCAGCGTGCTCGGCCACGATCATCAGGCCGCCACGATTCTGGCGCACAATATCGTGCCGCCCGAGGCCGGCCGATGATCCGCCGCGCCACGCCCGAGGATGTGCCCGCCCTCGTCGAACTGGTCTACGACCTCGCCGAATACGAGAAGGCACGCGACCAGTGCGCGCTGACGGCCGAGGACCTGCACGCCGCGCTGTTCGGTCCGGCGCCGGCGGTGTTCGCCCACGTCGCGACCGTCGATGCTCGGGTCGCCGGATGCGCGATCTGGTTCCTGAACTATTCGACCTGGACCGGTAAGCACGGCATCTACCTGGAAGATCTCTACGTCCGGCCCGAGGCGCGCGGTCGTGGCCTGGGCAAGGCGCTGCTCGCCGAGCTGGCCCGCGAGGCCGTGGCCCACGGCTACACCCGGGTGGATTGGTCGGTGCTGGACTGGAATACGCCCTCGATCGAGTTCTACCGCGGGCTGGGCGCGGTGGCACAGGACGAGTGGACCGGCTTCCGGCTCGCCGGTGACGCGCTCGCGCGGCTCGCCGATTCCGGAAATTCCTGAGAATTTCTCGCGCCGGTGTCGATTCCGCGGCGGGGTGCGCGTCGAAGAGTTGAATGGCTCGAAAGGCGGGCCACCTACTCGGAGGACGAAATCATGTCGCAGTATCTGATCCTCATCTATCAGGACGAGCGTGCCGCGGCCGAACCGGAGTCCGGCAGCGCGATGGCGGAGAGCCACCGGCAGTTCGGCGAGGACCACGCGGCGGCGCTGCGCGGCGGAAACGCGTTGCACCACAGTGACACCGCCACCAGTGTGCGGCCGGACGGCGCCGGCGACTTCGTGATCACCGACGGCCCGTTCGCCGAGACCAAGGAGCAGCTCGGCGGCTACTACCTGGTCGACGCCGAGGACCTGGACGCCGCGATCGCCATCGCCCGGCGGGTGCCGATGGAATTCGGGGGCGTGGAAGTGCGCCCGATCCTCGAATTGAGCTGAGCCGCACCGTGCTCGACGGCTGCTCCGACCACGGCTCGACGGATCGCGGCGGCCCCGACCGGGTCGCCGCGGCGGTGGCCGACGCGCATCGCCGGGAGTGGGCGTTCGTACTGGCGGCGACCGTGCGGGTGACCCACGACCTCGAACTCGCCGAGGAATGCGTTCAGGACGCGTACGCCCAGGCGTTGATGCGATGGGCCGCGGACGGAATTCCGTCCCGGCCCGCGGCCTGGCTGACCACGGTGGCCCGCAACCGCGCACTCGATCTGCTACGCCGCCGGTCCACCGCGCGCCGGGCGTTGCCGCTGCTTATCGCGGACGAAAAGACCACCGAGACAGGTATTTTCGATGCGATCGACCCGTACGACCCACAGTTCCCCGACGACCGTCTGCGACTGATCTGCACCTGCTGCCATCCGGCACTGGCCCCGCAGACCCAGGTCGCGCTGACCCTGCGCCTGGTCTGCGGACTCACCACGGCCGAGGTCGCGCGCGCCTTCCTGGTGGCCGAGCCGACGATGGCCGCGCGGATCACCCGCGCCAAGAAGAAGATCGCCGCCGCCCGGATCCCCTACCGCGTGCCGGGCCCGGCGGAATTGCCCGAGCGCATCGAGGCCGTGCTGGCGGTGGTGCATCTGCTGTTCACCACCGGGCACACCGCACCGTCGGGCGAGAACCTCATCCGCCGCGATCTCACCGAACGCGCCCTCGATCTGGCGCGGATGCTGCACGGTCTGCTGCCCGAGGATCCGGAGATCGCCGGCCTGCTCGCCCTCCTGCTGCTCACCGACGCCCGCCGCGCGGCGCGGGTGACCCCCGAGGGCGCCATGGTCGCGCTGGCCGATCAGGACCGCGCGCGCTGGGACCGGGAGGAGATCGGGCAGGGCATCGCGCTGGTCCGCTTCGCACTGGAACGGCGGCCGGGCCGCTACGCGCTGCAGGCCGCGATCGCCGCCGTTCACGCCGAGGCGCCCAGTTACGACGCCACCGACTGGCAGGAGATCCGCGGGCTCTACGACGTCCTGAGCCGGATCTGGCCCTCGCCGGTGGTGGCGCTCAACCGGGCCGTCGCGATCGGGATGGCCGGCGATCCCGCCGCCGGTTTCGCCGCGCTCGACGCACTCGCCGCCGAACCGCAGCTGGCCGGGTACAGCTATCTCCCCGCCGCCCGCGCGCACTTCCTCGCCGAACTCGGGCGGCTCGACGAGGCCCGGCTAGCCTACTCCGAGGCCCTGTTGCTGACCGAGAATGCGGCCGAGCGCGAATTTCTCGACCGCCGCCTGGCCGACCTCGACCGATAGGGTGGACCGATGGAGGTCACCGTTCGTCCCGTGACGGAATCCGACGTGCCGGAACTGGCCCGGGTACTGGGTCTGGCCTTCGACGACGATCCGATCATGCAGTGGTGCCTACCGGCCGACCGCACCCGGCCCGCCCGCGCGGCGACCATGTTCGGCGCGCTGATCCGGCATCTGTACCTGGCGCACGGGGCGGTCGACGCGGCCTTCGACGAATCGGGCCGGATGGTCGGGGGCGCGGTGTGGTCGCCCCCCGGGCAGTGGGATTCGTCCGGTGGCGATCAACTGCGGATGCTGCCCGCATTGGCACGTGCGTTCCGATTGCGACTGCTCGCCGTCGGGCGGATGTCGGACCGGATGAGCAAGGCGCATCCGCACGAACCGCATTGGTATCTCGCCATCGTCGGCACCGATCCCGCGGTCCGCGGCAAGGGGTACGGGCACGCCCTGCTGGGGCCGCGGCTGGCGCACTGTGACGAAACCGGCGCGCCCGCCTACCTGGAATCCAGCAAGTTCGCCAATATCGCCTATTACGAGCGCTACGGCTTCGATCTGCGCGGCGAACTCGACGTCACGGGTGGCGGACCGCTGCTGTGGCCGATGTGGCGTCAGTCGGCGACGTCGTAGGCCTGGGCCATCCAGCGCACCGACGGCGGCGAGAAGATCAAGCCGAGGGTGACGAGGGCGACCAGCCCGACCGGGATGCCCAGTTCGAACCGATGCGAGCTGAGCATGTACCACGCGGCGGGCAGCAACAGCACCTGCGCGATCACCACGATGGCCCGGCCCCAGCGCTTACCGCGCAGCAGGCCGATACCGGCGGCCAGCACCGCGCCGGCCAGGATCACGAACCAGGCGGCGGTGCCGTACGCCGATTTCGCGGAGGTGTCGGCCGACGTGATGCCCTGCACCACGAGCACGATCGCGATGATCACCCCGATCAGGCCCTCGAGCGCGGCCAGCGCACCCGCGCCGCGCACCGTGCCGGGAGTCGGGTCGGCCGCGCCGCCGGTGGTGCCGCCGGTGCTCTCACTGTCCGTGTTCTGCTTCGCCACCTGCCCAGCGTAGAACCGCGCGAACCGGGCCTCGCACGCGTGGTCGCCTCCGCGGGATCCGGTGGCGATCGCTCAGTAGGCTGCTGAGGGTGCGGACGCTGTTGATCGTGAATCCGAATGCCACCTCGACCACTCCGGCCACGCGGGATCTGCTCGCCCACGCGCTGGAGAGCCGCACCCAGCTCATCGTGGCCCACACCCAGCATCGCGGCCACGCCGCCGAATTGGCGCAGTGGGCGACCGATGCCGAGATGGACCTGATCGTGGTGCACGGCGGCGACGGCACGGTCAACGAGACCGTCAACGGATTCCTCCCCCTGCCGAAACAGGCCACGTCCGGGCCGGACTCGGCCGGCGCCGCGGAATCGGCCGCCGCGCAACGTTCGGGCACCTGGATCCCGCGACTGGGCGTGATCCCCGGCGGCTCGGCGAACGTGTTCGCGCGCTCGCTGGGTATCGAAGCGGATCCGGTGGCCGCGACCAATCAGCTCATCGATCTGCTCTCGCTCGACGACAGCGAGGCGCATGCCGGCGATCGCCGGATCGGCCTGATGGTCGCCGACGGCCGCTGGTGCGCGTTCAGCGCGGGCGTCGGGCTGGACGCCGACGTGTGCGAGGCGATCGATCGCAGCCGCGCCGCGGGCCACGCCGCCACCCCGGCCCGTTATCTGCGCACCACGGTCCGGCAATTCTTCCGGGCCAAGCGGCGCGAGCCCGCGATCACCGTGCGTGTTCCCGGACGCGAACCGGTGCCGGGCGTGCATTACGCCTTCGTGACGAACACCAGCCCGTGGACGTATCTGGACAACACCCCGGTGCGCACCAATCCCGGAACGACGTTCGAACGCGGACTGGGTGTGTTTGCGATGCGGACGATGAGGGTATTGCCGACACTGTCGGTCGCCAGGCAACTCCTGGCTTCCGACGGAGATCCGAAGGCCCGCAATTTGTTTCGCGTCGACGATGTATCTTCGGTGCGAATCGAGGCCGACGACGAGGTCGGTCTGCAAATCGATGGCGACTTCATCGGCCGGCGCAACGTGGTGGATTTCACCTCGGTGCCGGAGGTGCTCGAAGTAGTCGCTCCCAAGCCGGAATCCAGCCGACACAACTGAGAAACATCGCAGTTGTGCTGCGGAAACCAGCGCAAGCGAGTACAAAGGACTCCGCAGGCCCGGCTTTTCAGGGCTTTAGAGCGTGAGCTTCCCCACGGTGCACCCGAAGGCTATTGACATCTACGGTGTTCGTGAAAGCATTCACAAGCAACCGTGCGGAAACATTCGAGACGCACAAGTGAACGGACCACAAACCAGCGGCGCCTTGCGGCGCCCATGCAAAGGAGCAGAGGAATGGACTGGCGCCACAAGGCCATCTGTCGCGACGAGGACCCCGAGCTGTTCTTCCCGGTGGGTAACAGTGGTCCGGCGCTCGCGCAGATTGCCGATGCCAAGCTGGTCTGCGCCCGCTGCCCCGTGACCGCCGACTGCCTGTCCTGGGCCCTGTCCTCCGGACAGGATGCCGGCGTGTGGGGTGGTATGAGCGAAGACGAACGCCGGGCGCTGAAGCGGCGCAACGCCCGCACCCGCACTCGCAGCGTCGTCTGAGACGCGCGGCGTTACCGGCTCGTAGTAAACCGCACAACCTCGACCGGTAACGCATTTCGGCCCGGCACCGGAAAGGTGCCGGGCTTCACTGTTTTTGTTGCCGGATTGTTTTCCCGCCCTATTTCACATAACCGTCCGACGGCGATTCGGACTTATCCGATTTCCGCGAGTGGCGGTGCTTGCGCGGGACGCTTTCAGCGTGAGTTGCGACGGCCCAGCGGCACCCGCAGCACCGCGTCGGTGCCGATATCGGCGCCCGGGTGCAAACCGATCGAGCCCCCGAGTTCCGCGGTGACCAGAGTGCGCACGATCTGCAATCCCAGCCGATCGGAACCCTCCAGGCTGAATCCCTCCGGCAACCCGCGCCCGTCGTCGCTGATGATGACGTCCAGCCAGCGCGCCGAACGCTCGGAACGTATTGTGACAGTTCCGTTTTCGCCGGCATCGAAGGCGTGCTCGATGGCGTTCTGCACCAATTCGGTCAGCACCATCACCAACGGGGTCGCGCGTTCGGCGGAGAAAACTCCCAGCGAACCGTCGCGGCGGACCTTGATGCGGGCGGTGTGCACGGTCGCCACATCGGCCATGATCGGCAGCAGGCGATCCACCACCTCGTCGAGGTCGACCTCCTCGTCCACCGACATCGACAGCATTTCGTGCACGGAGGCGATGGAGGTGACGCGGCGCACCGATTCGGTGAGCGCCACCCGGGCCTCCTCGTTCTCGGTGCGGCGGGCCTGCAGGCGCAGCAGCGCGGCGACGGTCTGCAGGTTGTTCTTCACCCGGTGATGGATCTCGCGGATGGTGGCGTCCTTGGACAGCAGCGCCCGGTCGCGGCGCTTGACCTCCGTGACATCGCGGACCAGCACCGCGGCCCCCGCCAGTTCACCGTGCGGGCGCAGCACCAGCGTGCGCAGCAGCACCGTCGCACCGCGGGCCTCGACCTCCATCCGCCGCCCCGATTTGCCGGCCAGCGCGGCCTGGATGTCGCTGACGACCTCCTGCGCGTCGAACGGATCGGTGATCAGGGAACGGGTCGACTGGGCCAGATCCTGTCCGGCCAATTCGCTCTGCAGGCCCATGCGGTGATACGCCGACAGCGCGTTCGGGCTGGCGTAGACGACCGACCCGTCGGTGTCGAGACGGATGAAGCCGTCCCCGGCGCGCGGACTGGAATGTGAGCCGGTGCGGTCCTCCAGCGTCGGGAAGGTGCCGTCGGCGATCATCTGGCACAGATCGTCGGCGCAGCTCATATAGGCGTGTTCGAGGCTGCCGCGGACCTTCGAGCGCTGCATATCGGTATCGCGGCCCAGCACGGCGATGACGTCGGTGCCGCAGCGCACCGGAATACCCTCGCGGATGACTCGTGCGGGGGTCGGGTGGTAGACGCCGGCGGATTCGCCGTCACCCTCCACACGCACGATCTCGCCCGAGCTCAGGGCCTGGAAGATCTGCGGATGATCCTGGCGGGAGGCCAGCGACCCGACCAGATCGTCGGGCTGAACCGTCGGGGCGGTCGTGGGCCGGCACTGGGCGACGCACACCACATCGGCACCGTCGGTCACCGGGCCGATGCCGACCCACAGTTGCAGATCGGCGAACGACAGATCGGCCAGCAGCTGCCAATCCCCCACTACGCGCTGCAGATGATCCACCGCCGCACCGGGGAGATCGGTGTGTTCGGCGAGCAGATCACTAAGAGTGGACACGGGAACAAAGGCTACGGCACGCGCCCGCGGGCCGAAGTCGTGTCGCGGCCGAAGCTACGAGATGACGGCGATCAGATCGCCCTTCTGGAGGACATCGCCGGGTTTCACATTGATCGAGGCCACGGTTCCGTCCGACTCGGCCACCACCGGGATCTCCATCTTCATCGATTCCAGCAGGACCAGGGTGTCACCCTCATGCACCGCCGCACCCTCCTGCGCGACGATCTGGAAGACGGTCGACACCATCTCCGCGAGCACTTCCTCAGCCATGACACCCTTCCGGTCGATCGGCCCGTATCCGCTGACGGTACAGCCAACCACATCCGTACCGAGAGCGTTCGATCGCTCGAAAGATACCGGGCCGTAGGCGCTGTCGCGCCGGCTATGCGGTGGCGCTCACCGTGACCCAGGTGTTGTTGACCGCGGCCGTGCCGGACAGCGGGTCGACCAGCGCCGGGTCGTGGAGGAGGTTGACATTGGCGCCCGGGAGGGAGGCGGCGACCCGCCAGCCCACGCCGGGTTCGCGGTGGCCCCAGCCGTGCGGGATCGCGACCGTGCCGGGGCGGATGTCGTCGCCGACCTCGAGGGTCACCACGATCGAACCGCTCGGCGAGGAGACCGTGACCGGTTCGCCGTCGGTCAGCCCGCGCGCGCCGGCGTCGACGGGATGCATGAGCACGGTGCAGCGATCGCGGCCCTTCACCATGGCCGGGACGTTGTGCAACCAGGAGTTGTTGCTGCGCAGGTGGCGCCGGCCGATCAGGCGCAGATCGTATCCGTCGGCCGCGGTGCGCGGCGTGGCCGGCAGATCGGCGAGCAGCTTCGCCACCTCGGCACAGAAGTCCTGCGGCGCCAGCCGGACCTTGCGGTCGCGAGTGCCGATCAGCGTGCGCAGGCGCGGGCGCAGCGGTCCGAGATCCACACCGCCCACGGAAGCGCGCAGCTTGGTGATCGTCAGGCCCGCCCGTCCGCGGCGCAGCACGCCGTACGGACCGGCCGCGATGCCCAGGGCCGCCAACCGCAGGGGCGAGAGTCGTTCGAATACCGCGTTGAGCGCCTTGCCCGTGAGGCGTCGCGCGGGCAGCGGCACCACCTCGGTGACCAGCCGGGCCATGATCTGCCAGTCCTCAAGCCCGTCGGCCGGCGGCTCGAAAACCTTGGCGTCGTAGCGCAGGTTGTTGCGCACACTGAAGACCGGGAACAGCAGATTGACGTCCTCGCGCTCGAGCTGGGACACCGGCGGCAGGATGATGTCGGCGTGCCGAGTGGTCTCGGTGACGTACATGTCCACGGCCACAAAGAAATCCAGCGATTCCAGCGCCGCGGCGAGGCGCCCGCGCTGCGGCGTCGACAGCACCGGATTGCCGGCGTAGGTGACCATCGCCCGGATCTGCCCGCGGCCCTCGGTGAGAATTTCGTCGGCCAGCGCCGCCACCGGCAGTTCGGATCGGAAGGACTTGTAGCGGCCCGAGCGATCGGTCCACGCCCCGTGACCCATCGGCAGGTATTTGGCGTACCGGGCGGCGTCGACCGGCGCGGTCGCGAACATCTGGCCGCCCGCCCGGTCCAGATTGCCGGTCACCGCGTTGATCGTGTTCACCAGCCAGTGCGTGAGCGTGCCGGTCACCTGCTGACACACCCCGATCCGCGCGTAGAGCACGGCCGAGCGGGCCGCGGCATGGTCGCGGGCGAAACCGCGGATGGTCTCGGCGTCGACACCGGCGTGCGGGGCCGCAAGTTCGGGAGTGCACTGCGCGACGGTCTCGCGCAGCTCGTCCCAGCCCGTGCAGCGCGCGCGCACCGCCCGCTCGTCGCACAGCTTCTCGTCGATCAGCACATGGAGCACGGCCAGCAGCAGGTAGACGTCACCACCGGGGACGACCGCGATGTGCTGGTCGGCCAGCCGCGCGGTCTCGGTGCGGCGTGGATCGATCACCACGACCGTGCCGCCGCGCTCCCGCACCCGCTTGATGCGCTGTTTGGCGTTCGGCATGGTGGTCACCGACCCGTTCGACACGGCCGGATTGGCCCCCAGGATCACCAGCCGGTCGGTGCGATCGATATCGGCGACCGGCATGAGGACATTGGATCCGAACATCCGCCAGGCCGCGAACTCCTGCGGGAACTGATCGATCGACGAGGCGGAGAAGAAGTTGCGGGTCAGCAGCGCCACCCGCAGCAACACGCCGTACAGCACCGAAGAACTGTGTGCCGCAGGGTTTCCCAGATACATGCCGATCGCGCTCGGACCGTGTTCGGAGCGGATCTCGCGCAGCCGCTGCCCGATCTCCCGGAACGCCTCGTCCCATCCGATCGGCTCGAACCGATCGCCGACTCGGCGTACCGGTGTGCGAAGCCGGTCCGGGTCGTGGTGCAGTGCACCCATCGCGGTGGCTTTGGGACAGATATATCCCTGGGACAGCACATCGTCGGGATCTCCCTCGATCCGGACGACGCGGTCGTCCTCGACGGTGACCCGGATTCCGCAGTGCGCCTCACATAGGGTGCACTGCCGAGAAACAATGCGAGTATCCATGGCACATCCTCTCAGCGCGGCATCTCGCAGCGTACCGGCGCCCGCGGCATCGGTACAGCCCCGCCGGATCGGCGCTACCGCCCGCGGATCTCGTAGAGCAGGGTGCGGCCGTCGCGGACGACCGTGCGCACGGATTGCCGGTAGGTCGTGTGACCGCCGTCGGGCCGGTATTCCTCGATATCCACATCGAACAGTTCCGGCTCGCGCGTGGTGATGTGGACGCAGTACGTGGTCCCGACCGGGATCACGGTGTCGATCGCCTGCTGCAGCCCCACAGCGGGAGCGACGTTGACGGTATCCGGCGCGACGAAGGCCTGGGCGCGCTCGCCGCTGCGCTCGGTGTAGTACGAATATTCGAATCCCAGAATCGAATTCGGCCCGTCGGTGACGCCACCGGCGCCGTTGCCCACCACGATGCCGTCGTGCGCCTCGGCCGGGCATGCCGGAGTCTGCGGCCCGGGAGCTGGGGCGGACGTTTCGGCGGAGCCGGCCGGAGCGGAGGTCGTCGATGTCACGATCGCGGCAGCGGTACCCGGTTCCTTTCGCGTGGCCGTGACGGCCAGCGCGATTCCGCCACCGGCCAGCGCGAGCACGACGACTGCAGCCGATGCGGCGATCCACCATTTGCGGCCCCGGGGCCGGCGCGGCGGACGCGTGGCCGGGCCCAGTGCGAGCTGGATGGCATCGGGATCGATCGCCCATTCCGGCGACTCGGGCGGGCGCCGGACGATCCGCGGCGGCGAGGCCGCGGGACGCGAATCGCGCAGCGGAGGCGGCTGCGGCGTGCGGGGCGGCGAATACCAATCGGCGGAGCCCACCGGCGGCCCGAACGGTTGCGGCGCGTGCCCGGGCGGCCGGTTGGATTCAGAACTCATCACATCCCTCACGCCCGCTGCTGTCCCGCGGGGAAGACGATGCCAGCACTTGCCCCGGCGCACAACCGGAAGCCGCTCCCAGCAGTGGGAGGCACTACTTGCAATTCACGAGCGATCTTGGCTATCGAACCGACTCGGGCGCGCTCGCGGCAATCATGCGGATAACGCATCGGCTATGACACTGCCGGACCGAAATAATGCGCGATAGCTATTACCGTACGGAAGGGTGCGGACGACTCGGTGGCGCCGCCGGAATCTGCGCCGGCGGTCGCGGTCCCGGTTCGACGGAGTTCTCGCCATTCATCGCGGCGGTTGCGGGCATTATTCGAAGCCCGCGCATCACCGCGCCGGATATGCCGACCACCACCGCCGTCTCGGTCGACGCGACGGTAGTATCCGCCGCAGAAAGAATTGTGCGGACCTATTCTCCATCGCCCGCGCAATGTCCGGTCAGGAGTAATTCATGACGACGAAAACGAGCCGCGATACGAGCAGCGCTCCGCACGTCACCGCCGAACAGCTGAGTCCGCGCGATGCGGTATTCGTCTACGACGAGTTCGAGCGGCATCCGTCGAATATCGTCGCCGCCTATGTGTTCGCCGGCGCGACGGACGCGGCCGGATCGGATGGACGAGCGGTGAGCCGGGCACAGGTGCGGGCCTGGATGCGGGAGCGGCTCGGCTACGCACCGCTGTTCCACCGCCGGCTCGAACGCGTACCGGGCGATGTCGACCTGCCGTACTGGGTCCCCGACTCGGGCTTCGACATCGACCATCACGTGACGATCGAGGAACGCGCGTCGTGGCCCTGGGACGAGGTGCGCGGTCGGTTGGCCGAGATCGCCGCGGCCCGTATGGATCTCAGCCGTCCGCCGTGGGAACTGCACCTCTTCGACCGCGTACACGGCTTTCCCGAGACCACCGAGCCGGTGACGATCGTGGTGCTGAAGTTCCATCACAGCGTCGGCGACGGTGTGGCCACCCGCGAACTCGAACGGAAACTGTTCGGCGCCGCGGACACTCATCCGCCGCTCCCCACGATCGATCGCCGCTGGTCGCAGCCCTCCGCGCTGCTGCGCGCCGCCGCCGTCACGCCGTATCGGTTCGCACGTTTCGTCTCCGGCGTGGCCAACACGCGGGCGGCGGCCCGCACGGTCCAGGCGGAGGTCGCGGAAAACGCGCTCCGCGAACCGATTCCGCTGCGCCCCGCCACCCGCTTCAATCGCCGCATCGGCGCGACACCCGCCTTCGATCTCGTCACCCTGCCGCTCGCACAGGTCAGGGCGGCGAAAGCGGCCTCCGCCGAGCGCATTACGGTCAACGACCTGCTGTTGGCCGTCGTCTCGGGCGCGCTCTCGGCCTATCTCACCGAGCAGAGCGAAACCCCGTCCGCGTCCTTGAGCGCGATGGTGCCGATCTCGATGCGCGGGCTCGCCCGGTGGAATTCGGCGAATCAGCTGTGTCAGATGTCGGTGGACCTGCACACCGATCTCACCGATCCGCTGGAACGGCTGCGCGCGATCCGGCAATCGGCCCAGGACGAGAAGCGGCGCTGGGCCGACCCGGCGGTGATCGTGCGCGAGAGCCGGATGCAGACCTCACCCGCTTGGCTGTTGCGACTGGCCGGATGGGCTCGCGCGCAGCGGGTTTTCGACAACGTCGACACAGTGCCGCTGTCCAACACCACCATCAGCAATGTGCCGCCGGTCGCGGCCCGGCTGGAATTTCTCGGCGCACCGGTGATCAGCGCCTTCGGCGTCCTCCCGATCATGGACGGCGACGGCCTGCGGCATCTGATCACCTCCCAGGGCGATCAGGTGGTGATCGCGGTCAGCTCCGATACCGGCATGCTCCCGGATCCGGCGCGGTACGGCGAACTGCTGCTGCGCTCGTTCCGCGAACTGAGTGAACGGCTCACGACACAGGGGTGATGGCCGCGCGGCGGCGCCGGAGCGGCTCAGTTCGCGCCGATGGCCGCGGCCATCATCGGCCACGATTTGTGCAGGTCGTCCTGCCAATAGCCCCACGAGTGGGTTCCCGCCGGGTGGAAGTTGTAGGTGATGTCCGTGCGTCCGAGTTCCCGGGTGCGCTCGGCGAGTTTGGCCGTGCAGTAGTTCGCCGCCGATTCGATACCGCCGCCGAGGAGAACCTGATTCGCCAAAACCCCGGTGTCGGCCCGCACGCTCGGGTCGGCGAGACTATCGTGGCGGCCGGGAAGTCCGCTGGCGCTGGAGATATACATCGGAATTCGCGGCAGCAGGTCGGCGTGCAGATAGGGGTCGTGCGCCTTCCAGCCGTCTCCCCCGACCTGTCCCCACATATTCGTCGCATCGCCCTTGCCCAGGCTGATCACCAGGCTGACGAACGACTGGCCGATCGGATCGCTGGTCATCGCACAACCGCTGTACGCGGAGACGCTCCGATAGAGCGCGGGCGCCTCGATCGCCAGATCCAGCACCGAGGTACCGGCCATCGAGATGCCGGCCAGCGCATTGGCGCCGGTGGTGCCGAAGGCCGAATCGATCACGGGCGGAAGCTCTTCGGTGAGGAAAGTGGCCCACATGTTCCGGCCGTTGTTCTTCAACTTCTTCGCCAGGCCGGGGTCGTCGCGCTGCCAGTCGGTGTAGTAACTGAACGCGCCCTCCATCGGAATCACCACGTTGACGTTCTTGTCGGCGAAGAAGTCCGCGGCATCGGTCTGCGCCAGCCAGGTCGCGGCGTCCTCGCCACCGCCGGCGCCGTTGAGCAGATACAGCGTGGGCGCCGGGGTACCGGCGTCCTTCGCACGCAGCACTTGCAGCGGGATGTCGCGATCCATCGACGGTGAGTGGACGCTGATCTGGAGTACACCTCCAGGACCTGTGGTTTCGCTGACGACGTGCGCCGCCGGCGCGGCCGAGACGGTCGGTGCGACCGACGTCCACAGCAGGGCGGCCGCGCCGAGATATGCCACCAGACAGGCGATCGCGCGCACCACGCCGCTCCTCGTACCGCTCGACACCACTACCACCTCTACACACCACTGTGGGGGCGCACCCGGTTCGAGTGAGCCCCCACAATCGACAACTGGACTACTTTCCGGCGGCCGGGGTACCACCGCTGAGGGTGATGAGCGCATTCACGATGGTGGTTCCGACGGAACCGGCGCTCTGTGAGCCCATTCCCAGAATGTCGATGAGCGATCCCATTTCTTTCTCCTAAATATCCGTGTATCGAGTCACCGCGCGCAACTCGATGAATACGAGCGGTTACGCCGAATTACTTGACGATGCTTCCGAGCGAGCCGAGGAAGGTCTCCCACAGTCCGTCTCCCGCAACTGCGGAGCCCAGGGCCGGAATCAACGCGGTAAGCAAGTCGCCCATCGAACCCATCGATGAATCTCCTTTGTGAGCGTGTTCAATCGCCTCTCAGTCGCCGGAATCACGCCTGAGAGTTATCGGTCACGGCCGGTACCGGTTAGTGACCGAGGCAACATATCAAGCGTCCACTTTTCAAGCAAGCACCTCCTCTAAAACCGGAAGCAGCCTTCCCGCTCGTTTGTAGCTACCTTTCGGCAACTTCCGGCCGGAATCGGTTACACCGAACCGGACCAGGGTCCGCGGCGCGAACCGCCCACCGCCCGGCGAGTTACCTTGCTCGACAACACGTTTCACTTCCGGCCGGAAGTTTCACCTCACGCGGAACCGGGTAGGGAATTGTGCACGCACCACATCGCCCGACGGGCTCGACAGCTCTTCGAGACCCTTCGTTTCGCTAGGAAATTTTTTTCGAAACCTCGCCGGAGACCCGTCACACCCGGGAATCGGGCTCACAACGCTGCGCGAGACCGGTGATCCCGGCCGCGCGGACGGTGTGCGATGATCATGGCGAACAGCTCGGACGGCCGGCCGCTTCCTCGTCGCGGAGGCCAAAGTTGTTCTCTCCATGAGCTTTTCCTGGTCAACAGACCGAGTGCTAGTGCTCGACCCTCACCGATGCCTGCCCGGCCGAACGCTGTCCACAGCTGCGTCGTCGCCCTGGGTTTGCCGCGCCGTTACGCCGTGTCGACTCGTCATGTCTCCGGCCGGCCCGCGGAGCCGCATCGGCTGTACGTCGGATTTCGATCGAACATCGAAAGGACTTTGGCACGTGACATATTCGGATTCGGTGCAGGCCGCGGACGCGATCCTCGAACTGACCGACGACTTCTACCAGGACCCGCACGCGGTCTACCGGGAGCTCCGGGCCCGCGGTCCGATCCATCGCATCCGGCTGGACGGGGTGGTGGGCTGGTTGGTGGTCGATCACGAGGTCGCCAAGCAGGCCTTCCTCGAGCCCGGCATCAGCAAGAAGATCGGGTCACCGGAGGGGCAGGCCGTGCTCGCGCGGAACGGCGCGGTCGACCGGTTCAACGGCGCGATCAACGACAACATGCTGTTCGCGGATCCGCCGCAGCACACCCGCCTGCGCAAACTCGTGACGAAGGCCTTCACCGGCCGCGCCGTCCGGGAGCTGGGTCCCCGCATCACCACCATCGCGGACGAACTGCTCGCGGAGATCGGCACCCGCGATCGGGCCGACCTGCTGGACGCCTATGCCTTTCCCCTACCGGTCGCGGTGATCTGCGAACTGCTGGGAGTACCGGACGACGACAAGCACGACTTCCGCGCGTGGACAGCGGTGGTCGTCAACGATTCCGCGCCGATCGAGGAGCGCACCACCGCGGGCATCAGCTTCTTCAGCTATATGACGAAGCTGATCGCCGCACGCACCGACAGCCCCGGAGACGATCTGCTCTCGGAACTGATCATCGCCAAGGAGGACGGTGACCAGCTGGACCAGAGCGAGCTGATCTCGATGTTGTTGCTCCTGCTGGCGGCCGGGCACGAAACCACGGTCAATCTGATCGGCAATGCGGTCTACGAGATGCTGCGGAATCCGCGCATCGCCGAGCGGCTGCGGGCCGAGCCGGAAACCGTTCCGGCCTACGTCGAGGAAATTCTGCGCAGCCAGGGGCCGGTGCACCTGGCCACCGCGCGCTACACCACCCGGCCGATCGTGCTGGGCGGCCGGGAGATAGGCGCCGGCGAATTCATCCTGATCTCGCTCGCGGCCGCCGACCGCGATCCGGACCGCTTCACCCACCCGGATCGGGTCGACGTCGATCGTGCGGACAATCGGCATATCGCATTCGGGCACGGCATCCACTTCTGTCTCGGCGCCGCACTGGCCCGGACGGAGGCCACCATCGCGATCAACCGGCTGCTCGACCGGATTCCGGAGCTGTCCCTCGACCCCGAGTACGGGGAACCGATCTGGCGTAGGAGTCTGCTGATTCGCGGGCTCACGGCGCTGCCGGTGAGCATGGTGCCGGCGAACGAGCCGGAGTTGGAGTTCTCGGCGGTGTGATCGGCGGATGACGCCGGGCGGCCGGTCGGCCGCCCGGCGTGCGCCTCACCGTCGTCGCACCACGATCACCGGGCATTCGGACGACTGCAACAGGGCATGGCCGGTCGAACCGAGCAGCATTCCGGTGAATCCGCCGCGGCCGTGGCTGCCGACCACCACCAGCTGGGAATGTTCGGATTCGGCGAGCAGCGCCCGAGCCGGCCGATCGGCCCAGACCACCGGCCGCACATCGACATCCGGATACTGTTCCCGCCATCCGGCCAGACTCTCCGAGAGAGCGGCGCGCTCCGATTCGCGCACTGTGTCCCAGCCGGCCACCGCGACCTCGGGCAGGCTGATATCGCTCCACGTATGCACGGCGATCAGCGGCACCTTCCGCCGCGACGCCTCGTCGAAGGCGACGCCGATCGCGGGTTCACTGTTCTCGGTGCCGTCGACGCCGACCACCACTGGCTTCGCCGCGGTCACCATGTCGGTCGCGGAATTTCCGGGAATCACTGCGACCGGGCAGTGTGCCCGCTGCACCACCGCCGAACTCACCGAACCGAGCAGCGCCCGCCGGACGGCGCCGCGCCCGCGACTGCCGACGACCACGCGGTAGGCCCGTTCCGACCGTTTGATCAGGGTCGGGATGATCGGATCGAACACCAGCTCGGCATTGGTCTCCAGCGGCCCCTCGACCAATCCGGCGATCCGGCGCGCCTCGGCGACGATGCGCTCGCCGTCCTCGCGCACCCAATCGGCGCCACCGGTCCATACTTCCGAGCCGAAACCGGTCGGCAGCGTGGCCGAGGTGACGATGTCCAGACGCCGCCCGTGCATGACGGCATCGACCGCGGCCCAGGCCACCGCCTGATAGGAGATCTCCGAGCCGTCGACGCCGACCACGATGGGCCGGTCGGGTTCGTCGGCGGTATGCGCGTCAGCTGATTCGGTCATAGTGGCTCCACTTCGTCTCGGCGAGCGGTATCCGCGCCGAGATTACCGGGGAGAGCGGGAGGCAGCATCGTTCGTTCCGAATGAACGGCGGATTCGCGGGCGCACAGGCTGATGGGATCACGCCGTCGCAGGCATCGAGTACCGTCAACTCAGCAATTTTTCAGCGCCCAGCGTCGCGCTTCCCGCCACGACCGCCGAACCGGCGAGTTGCGCGCAGGTATCGATATGCAGACAAGTTGAGCCACAATGATTCCGGCGCGGTGGTCGGCCGTCACACGGCACGGATATGTTGGACCCATGGCTCGCGATTCCACACCGACCAAGATCGCCCGCAATCGCCGGGCACGACACGGTCCGCTGGTGGTCGTCGCGGCATTGGCCTCGATCGCGGCCGCGACCGTCGGCGCGTCGGCGGACCCCACCGGCGCGACGGCCGTACCGGAGGGGCAGGCGTTCTACGACGCACCCGCCGAGGCGATCGCCGGACCGCACGGCTCGGTGATCCGGGCCCGCAGTATCACCGGTGATCCGGGCCTGCCCGGGGCGCGGAATCTGCTCGTTCTCTATCGCTCGGTGGATCTACAGGGCCATCCGGTCGCCGTCTCGGGAACCCTGGCGGTGCCCGGCGGCACACCACCACCGGACGGTTGGCCGCTCATCTCGTGGGCGCACGGCACCACCGGGGTGGCCGATATCTGCGCACCCTCGCGCGACACCGGTCCCGACTACCCCGACCACGACTACACCGCGCAGGTGCGCGACGTACAGCAGCGCTGGCTCGCGGCCGGATACGCGGTGGCACAGACCGATTATCAAGGGCTCGGCACCCCGGGCCCGCACGGATACCTGATCGGCACCACCGAGGCCCGCGCCGTGGCCGATATGGCCCTGGCCGCCCGTGAACTCGACGCATCGATCGGCACGCGGTGGGCGGCGATCGGCCACTCACAGGGCGGCCAGGCGGCCGTCTTCACCGATGCGCAGGCCCGCGCCTGGGCGCCCGGACTCGATCTGCGCGGTGTGGTGGCACTCGCCCCGGCATCGCAGGTGGAATTCGGCATCGGAGCGCAGCGGGTGGTGAGCACGGTCGGGGCGGGTGAAGTCCTCGCCGGCACGCTCGGCAACTCGAATGCGTTCCTGCCGTTGCTGATTCGCGGCGCGCAGACCGCCGAGAACATCGATCCGTCCCGCTTCCTGACCCCGCGCGCACTGAGCCTGCTGCCCGAGGCCGACACCGGATGCCTCGGCTCCTTGCGCGCACCGGACAGCTGGGGCGGCCTGCCCGCCGATGCGGCGTTCAGCCCGCTCGGCGACGCCGCACCCCTGCTCCGCGTACTGACCGACAACGACCCCAGCACCCAGCGCGTCGACGTACCGCTGCTGGTGTTGCAGGGCAGCGCCGACACGACGGTGCCCCCGCGCGCGACGGATGCGATGGTCGCCCGCTTGCGCCTGGCCGATCAGCAGGTCACCTATCGGACCTACCCCGGCGTCGACCACCGCGGCATCCTGCAGGCATCACTTCCCGACGCCCTCGCCTGGGTCGACGCGCGCTTCACCTCCTGAACCCGCACGCGAATTCGGCTCGGCTCCACGTCGTTCGGACACCCGAGCCGTCGCCACCGTCTATTTCCCGGCGTACATCTCTCGCATGTTCTTTCCCATGAGGGCGACGGCTGTCCTGCGCGGCAGAATTCGGGACAGCAGTGTGCCGTTGAAGCGGTTGGCCCGGCCGGGAATCACCGAGGGTTGTCTGCCGAGTGCGGCCAGGCCCGCGGCGACCACCGGGGCGACCGGCATCACCTTCGGGGAATTGCGGACAGTGCGCGGTTGGTCGGCGCGGTAGCCGGGGGTGTCGGTGGGGCCGGGAACGACCGCGACGACGTCGACACCGTGCGGACGCCATTCGTCCCACAGTGATTCGGCCAGATTCAGCGTCAACGCCTTGGTGCCCGCGTACGAGGCGTACATGGGGGTGCCGAGCAGGCCGGACATGGAGCTGAGCAGGATCACCCCGCCGCGACCCCGTCCGATCATCGGCGGCACGAATCGGTGCAGGACGGTCATCATCGCGGTCACGTTGATGTCGATCGTCTTCAGATGCCGTTCCAGCGGTGTGTCCAGCCACATGCCACAGACCGAGAGCCCGGCGTTGTAGACGACCAGGCCGAGTTCGACGTCGTCGACCAGCAGCGCCACCGATTCCAGCACCTCCGGCGCGGTGATGTCGCCGGTGACCGCGTGGGTGCGGATTCCGTAGCGGTCGGCCAGATCCGTTGCCAGCGTGTCGAGTTCGTCCTTCTCCAGCGCGACCATGACGAGGTTCAGGCCGCGTTCGGCGAGCTGACGGCAGAATTCGGCCCCCAATCCCAGCGCGGCACCGACCACCAACGCCCACGGCCCGTACCGCTGCGGAAAGCTCATCTGCTGTCTCCTCGACCTCGATCAGAAACGGGTGCGAGTCCGATCATTGCATCCAGGAGACGAACTCGCCTCCGGCGCGGTCCCGAGGCGCCGGCCGGGCCTTCGCGATCCGCCTGCGCGACAACCGGTTCAGGTGCGGGCGGGCAGACTTTCCCAGCCGCGCACGGTCGAGGTCGGCGACAGCCGCGCCTGCGACATATCGACCTCCCACTCCGGGAACCTCTTCAGGATCTCCTCGAGTGCGATGCGACCCTCCAGGCGCGCCAGCGCCGAACCCAGGCAGAAGTGGGTGCCGACGCTGAACGCCAGATGCGGTTGCGGCGCGCGCCGGATGTCGAAAACGTCTCCGTCCGGGGCGAAGTGGCGGTGGTCGCGGTTCGCCGCGCCGATCAGGAACATCAGCACCGACCCCTCGGGCACCTTCTGCCCGTAGTACTCGACCTCGCGGGTGACGTAGCGGCAGGTGTGCGGAGCTGGCGATTCGAAGCGCAGCAGTTCCTCGATCGCCTGCGGGACGAGCGCCGGATTCTCGACCAGCAGCCGGCGCTGGTCGGGATGATCGGCGAGAACCTTTCCGGCCCAGCCGATCAGGCGGGTGGTGGTCTCGTTCCCGGCGCCGGACACCACATTCACGTACATGAGCAGTTCGTCGCGGGTGAGGCGGCGCTCGGTGCCCGTCTCGTCGACGAATTCGATGTTGAGCAGTTCGGTCATGATGTCGTCGGAGGGATGTTCGGCGCGCCAGTCGATATAGGGGCCGAAGATGTCGCCGGACACCATGCCCTCGGAGGCCGCCTTCATCGGCTTGCCCTCCTCCGTGCGCATCTGCTCGTTGGCGAAATCGCGGATGGCCTCCTGATCCTCTTCCGGGATGCCGAGCAGCATGCCGATGGTCCGCATCGGCATCCGGGCGCCGATATCGGCGATGAAGTCCAGGCGGCCGGTACCGACCAGCGGATCGAGACTTTCGGCACAGAAGTCCCGCACCTTCGATTCCAGCGCCTTGATCTTGCGCGGCGTGAACATCCGCGAGAGCAGTTTGCGGTGGATCGTATGCACCGGCGGATCCTCGAAAAGCAATACGCCGGACGGTATTTCAATATTCGCCTTGATGAGCTCCAGGATCGCGCCGCGGCCGGAGATGAAGGTGTCCTTGTCGATCAGGCCGGCGTTGACGTCCTCGAATCGGCTCAGCGCGTAGAAGTCGTGCTCGGCGTTGTAGTAGAGCGGCAGCTCGTCGCGCAGGCGCTTGAACATGGGATAGGGATCGGCGTTGAGTTCGACGTCGTACGGGTCGTAGTGGACGTCACTGGCCGCGCTGATGGTCACTGGTTCACCCCTTGCGGAAATCTCCGGAATGCGGCTCGGCCGCGGACAGGCACACGGGCAGGCGGCTGCGGACCTCGGGTCATGACGCCTCCCTCCACCGTGAGAGAAGGATATTCTCTAAAACTGGGAATGACAATCCCGCAGGTTACATGCAGATCCCGCTATATCTAGGGCGTTCGCTGCGCGTCGCAGGTAGAGTAAGGTTCTCAATGCGTGGAAGTATTGTTCTCGCAGGTCTGCCAGCCACCGGCCCGACGAACGGAGCGCGCAGTGACGTCCGGAACCCACCCCTCGCCGCCGGATACCGGTGATGTCTCCGATCGCGATCTGCTGCTGGCCGCCGCCGAAGCCGAGGCCGAGGCCGAAGCCGCCGAGGCGTTGGCAGCCGCTGCCCGCGCCCGAGCTCGCGCGGCCACGCTGCGCCGTCGCGCCGGATCCGCCGCACCGGCGAGCACACACCCGAACGCGAACGACACGCCGGACAGCGACGACCCCGCACCTGGCCCGCAAGACAATGGCTCGGAAGACAGGCGAGCCCGGCAGCCCGCGACAGCCGCCGAGCGGACCCTCGACGATGACCATGTCGACGCGGCTACCGATCTCGAGCCCGAGTCGGATCTCGAGCCCGCCGCAACGAACGATCCCAGCTCGGAGCCCGAGGAAAGCAGACGCCACAGGAGACCACGGCTGGGGGCCGTTCGGCATATCCGGCGACGCACGGCCGGTGCGGCGGTCGCGGCGATCGTCCTGTGCGCCGGACTGGGCAGCAGCGGATACATGATGTGGCGGCATCACGATGTGACCGCGAAGCAGCATCGTGAGGCGGAGTTCGTGGCGGCGGCGCGGCAGGGCGTGACCACGCTGACCTCACTGGATTTCAATCATGCCGCCGATGACGTGAAGCGCGTGCTCGACGATTCCACGGGTGCCTTCCGCAACGATTTCCAGTCGCGCGCAGACGATTTCGCCAAGGTGATCCAGCAGTCCAAGGTCGCCACCCAGGGCAGGGTCGACGCGGCCGCAGTGCAGTCGATGACCGACGACTCGGCGGTGGTCCTGGTCGCGGCGACCTCCGAGGTCACCAATTCGGCCGGCGCGAAACAGGAACCGCGCGCCTGGCGGTTGAGCGTCACCGTGGAACGCGTCGACGGCCAACTCAAGATGTCGAAAGTGGAGTTCGTCCCGTGAGCACATCCTCCGATTCCCGGCCCGAGCACATCGACGAGCGCGAGACCGGCGCGAACACCGAAACGACCGGAGCGCCTGCGCCTTCCGAGAAGGGCGCGCGGAAGCTCCCGCGCCCGCGTGCGGCGCTGACCTGGGTGCGCGGCCATCGCGCCGGGGTGGGGGCCGGGCTGCTCGGCGGACTCGCCGCGGCCTCCGTGGTGGCGGCGACCAGCCTGTACTTCACGCAGTACCGCCCCGATCAGCAGACCGACGACGACGCTCAGCGCGCGGCGATCGCCGCCGCCTCGAACGGCTCGGTCGCGATTCTCTCCTATGCTCCCGATACCCTCGACCACGATCTCACCGCCGCGAGGTCCTTCCTGACCGGAGACTTCCTCACCTATTACGGGCAGTTCACCCAGCAGGTGGTCGCGCCGGCGGCCAAGCAGAAGGCGGTGAAAACCTCAGCTGCCGTGGTGCGTTCGGCGATCGAGCAGATCCGTCCGGATTCGGCCGTGGTGCTGGTGTTCATCAATCAGACCACCACCACCTCCGACAAGCCCGATCCGTCGATGACCTCGAGCAGTGTCAAGGTCTCGCTCTCGCACATCGACGGCAAGTGGTTGATCTCGTCCTTCGATCCGGTGTGAGTCCGCACCGCGAGCGAGGTAGGCGTCGAATTCAGTGCGCCACCATGTCTTTCCAGCTCGCCGGGCGGGTACCGGCCAGATCGTCCTGCCGATACATCCTTCCGTCCGGCGCCAGGTAGTTCCCGGTGCGCGGGTCGTAGTGGGCGAAGCCCACCGACGGTGCGGTGGTCGAGCGCGATGCCGCGGGCGCGTTCAACCCGGGAATCCTGGGCAGCTCGATCTGCGGCAACTGCGGCAGGGGAACTCCCGGTGCGGCCGGTGCGGGTGGCGGCGCGTTCCACCGCGAATCCGGCGGGATGCCTTGTGCTTCCAGATTCGGATCGCGCGGATACGGTCCCACCACCGGCTGGTCCGGCGCCACCGGTTCGTACTCCTGGTCGCTGTTGCAGATCTCCGCTGTCGGCGCTCGCTTTCCCGGTTTCCCGGCACACGGGAAATTGCGCGCGCCGCGGACCGCGACGGGCGAATCCTGTGGCAGCTTGCAGTACAAGCCGTCGGGGGTGTCGATGGTGGTGGTGTCCGACGGCGGCCGCCATGCCGACGGCGGCAGGAAGCCGACCGTACAGGCCGGCGGATCCGAGACCCCGCTGATCCGGAAGTCTCCGGGTCCCAAGCCCTGTGCGTTCTTCGTGGGTTGTACCGCCTGCACGATCGAGACCTCGGGCGGCAGCAACACCAGCACCTGTTCCAGCCCGGCGTGATAGGTCACGCCCAGCTGCGCGACCGAGGTCAGATTCGACAGGAGCACGGGCAGTGTGAGCTTCACCGAATCCAGAAGTTTCGTCGCCTCCTGCGCCGCACCCGGCCCGGTGTTCAGCAGCGTCCGGACCTGCTCGTCGTCGGTGGCGATCTGTCCCGACACTCCGGCCAGGCTGCGCGCCCAGATCCGGATCGCGTCGGCCGAGCGGTCCTGCGAGTCCATCAGCGGCTCGGCCTTCGCCAGCAGGTCGCGGGTGGTGTCACCGGTCCGGTTCGCATCGGCGGCCACGGTCGAGGCGGAGTTCAGCAGCGACTGCAGGTCGTATCGGGCGCCGTTCACGCCGGTGAACACCTCGTCGAGCATGTCGTGCAGCCTGTCCTTGGGAATGCTGCCGACCAGAGTGTCGAGTTCGTCGAGCATCGGCCCCACCGGTTGCGGAACGGTGCTGTCGCGCACGTCGATCACGGATCCGTCGTGCAGATACGGCGGTGCGTCGGTGCGCGGTTGCAGATCGACGTACTGCTCGCCCACCGCCGACACGCTGCGCACCTGCGCCCGCAGATCCGCGGGGATCTTGTGCCCGCCGTCGATGGACAGGGTCGCCTTCACCCCGTCGTCGGTCAGATCGACGGAGGTGACCTTGCCGATCTGAACGCCGCGATAGGTGACATTGCCGAATCGATACAGCCCGCCGGAGGTCGGAAGTTCCAGCGTCACCTTCATGGTGCCGATACCGGCGAGGGTCGGCAGCCGCATGTACTGCACGACCATCGACACCATGCCGATCACGGCCAGGATCGAGAAGATCACCAGCTGCGCTCGGACGAATCGGGTGAGGATCATCGGCCGCCTCCGTTCGGGTCGGGCGGGTTCACCGGCGCACCCAGCGGGTCGTTGGTCTGGGTGCCGTAGCCGGGGTCGCCGACCATCGCCTGCAGCACGGCGTTCGGGTCACCCAGCGGGGTGCCGAGCAGCAGTTCGCGCCGCAACCGCGGCACGGTGAGGTCGATGGTGGCGAACAGATTGACGTAGTCGCCGCGGATACCGTGGTCGATGCCGTATTGCCCGTACGGGAACACGGTGAGGAAGGAGACCGCGCCGTCGATCTTCGACCCGACGTCGGCCAATTCCCGCAGGGTCGGTTCGAGGTTGTGCAGATTCGTGAGCAGATCCGACTGCACCTGCGAGATCACCCCGGTCGCGGTGTCGCTGAAGGTGCGCAGCTTGTCGAGTGCGGTGGTGATCTTCGGCCGCTCGGTGAGCAGCACCTCGAGTGCGGGGCCGACCTCGCGCAAGGTATCGCTGACCGTATCCCGTTGCTGGGCGAAGGTTTCCGCCATCCGGTTCAGCCCGGTCACGGTGGCGAGCAGATTGTCGCGCTGCTGATCCAGCACGGTCATGAACGCGTCCAGGCGCGGGATCAGATCGTGGATGGCGCCCTCACGACCGGAGAACGCGGCATCGAGATTGTGGATGATGTCGTTGATCTGCCCCATCCCGCCGCCGTTGAGCACCACCGACAGCGACGCGAGGGTCTGTTCGGTCGACGGATAGGTCGAGGTCCGGTTCAGCGGTACCGTCGCC
Organism: Nocardia sp. 852002-51101_SCH5132738; assembly: GCF_001665695.1. Classification (NCBI taxonomy): domain Bacteria; kingdom Bacillati; phylum Actinomycetota; class Actinomycetes; order Mycobacteriales; family Nocardiaceae; genus Nocardia; species Nocardia sp. 852002-51101_SCH5132738. The sequence continues at coordinate 34,073 of NZ_LZML01000157.1, forward strand.
CCGGGCTGCAGGCGCCCGCTCGGCGCCTGTCCGGCCGGCGGATTCAACGCCAGATGAGTCGAGCCGAGCAGACTGGTCTGGCCGATCGTCGCCGCCACATTCGCGGGCACGACCACATCCGGCTTCACCGAGACGTCCACGACGGCGTGCCAGCCGTGCACGGTGATCGACCCGACGCTGCCGACCACCACGTCGTCGATCATCACGGGCGAATTCGACACCAGCGTCCCGACATTCGCCATCTCGACGTGATAGATCGCGGCGTCCGCACCGCGACCGGGGGCGCCGGGCAGCGGCAGCGAATCCACGCCGTGCCAGCCACATCCGGTGACGGTGACCAGTGCGCACGCGCACAGGACGAGCAACCGCGCGATCATGACGGTGGCCTCCCCCAGGGCTGGAGCAGTTCGGTGACCGATGTCGGCGCCGACGGGCCGGGCTGCTGTCCGACGATCTTCGGCACCAGGTCGGGTTCGCTGTAGATCACGTTGTTCGGGTCCGGCGCCGGCCCGGTCACCGGGCTCACCGGGAACGGCAGATAGTTGAAACTGAGCAGGGGCAGAATCGGCCCCAGATACTGGCGGCACTTCTCCCCCGATTCGGCCGCCGTGGCGTTCTCGATACTCGCCACCCCGGCGCAGATGAACTGCATCGGATTGGAGAAGTTGTTGAGCTCGAAAACCCCTGCCTCCGTGCCGGTGTCGGGGTTGTAGATGTGATAGAAGTTCGCGATGCTGTTCGGCGCGATATGCAGCAGATTCTCCAGATCCGCGCGATGATCCACCAGATTCTGGGTGACATTCGCCAGCCGCTGCACCTGTTCGCCGGCCTTCGCGCGGTTCTCGGAGACGAACCGCTGGACCTCACCGACCGCGACCGACAGTTCGCGCAGGGCCGCGTCCAGATCGGACTTGCTGTCGTCGACGACGCTGGACAGTGTCGCCAGCCGATTCTCGAACTCGACGATCTGGGTACTGCTGCCCTTCAGCGCGTCCACGAACGTCTGCAGATTCTGCAGGATGTCGACGATATTGCCGCTGCCGTCGGCCAGGATGCGCCCGACCGCGGACAGCTGGGCCAGCATCTGCCGCAGCTTCTCCCCGTTCCCGTCGCTCAGTGCGGCGGCGGTGCTGTCGACGAACCGGCCCATCGAACTTCCCGCGGCGTCGCCGCCCGGGCCCAAACCCGTTGCCAGCTTGGTCAATTGCGTCTTGATCTCGTCCCATTCCACCGGCACCGCGGTGCGCTCGACCGGGATCACCGCACCGTCGGCGAGCGTGGGGCCGCTGGTTCGAAAGGCGGGAGTCAACTGGACGTAGCGGGCCGCGACCAGGCTCTGTGCCACGATCACCGCCTCAGCGCCGGCGGGCACCCGAATGTCGCGGTCGACGGCGAGCACCATCCGGGTCGTCGTGCCCTGCGGCCGGATCGATTCGATATGCCCCACCTTCACCCCCGCGACGCGCACGTCGTCGCCGGGATAGATCGCGGTCGCGGTGGTGAATATCGCGGTGAAGTGCTTGGGTCCGAACAGTTCTCGATAACCGATCACGCCTCCGGTCACCACGACCGCGACGATCACCACGGCACCGACGATCCGGACCATCCATCTCGTACTCATCGCGGCGGCTCCGGATGCGGTAGCGGGAACTGGGCCGGCGGGTTCACGCCGAACGCCCGGTCGATGAAGGGCTGGATATCCTGGCCGTCGATCAGATTGGCGACGTAGGCGTTGTAGAAGCGGCCGCCGGAGACTGCTTCACCCTGGGTCAGAGCGACTTTCGCGTATCCCGGGATGGCCTTGCCGATATTGTCGCGATTCTTCTCGAGCATCGCGGCGATCGAGTTCAGCCGATCCAGTGTCGGCCCGAGCGCGGCCTCGTTGTCGGCGACCAGGCCCGACAACTGCTTCGCCACCGCCGAGGTGTTGGCGAGCAGGTCGACGATTTCCTGGCGACGCTGCGCGAGCACGTCGACCAGCGCATTCGCGTTGAGAATCAGCGTATTCACCTGCTCGCTGCGCTGGGCGAGCACCGAGGTGACCGTGCCCGCGCCGGTCAGCAACTGCCGTAGCGATTCGTTGCGGCTGTTGATCGTCTTGGACAGCTGTGTCAGCCCGTCGAATGCCGGGCCCACCTGCGGTGCGATCTGATTGAGCGTCGAGGACAGCATGTCGAGGGAGCGGTTGAGTGAATCGATGTCGATCGCCGAGGTCTTGGTGCTCAGATCACCGACGGCATCGGTCAGAGAATACGGCGAGGAGGTCCGCGAGGCCGGAATGGTGTCGAGTGAGCGCATCCGGCCGGTTCCCGCGGAAACGACCGTGAGGTCGCGTTTCCCCAGCAGCGAACTGGTCTTGATGTGCGCCGAACTGTCGGCGCCGAGCCGGATGGTCGAGTTCACCGAGAACACCACCAGCGCATCCCCGTTGTGCAGCACCACCTTCTGCACGGTGCCGACCCGCACGCCCGAGACGATCACGTCGTCGCCGACCGCCAGTCCGGCGGCCTCGCCGAACAGCGCCTGATAGCGCACGGTGGTGCCCCATGCCATGAACTTCTGCGACTGCAGGCCGATGAGGATGACGCAGACCATCACCACGATCCCGACCAGTCCGGGACGTAACAGATGAGCGCCGCGATAATGCAGCATCTACGGTGCACACCTCCCCGTCTCGGTTTTGATCCAGGGCAACTGGACGACCTGCCCGGACGGATCGCTGACTCGGATGGTCAACGCGCACACGAAGTATTGGATGAAGTTGCCGTAGGAGCCGGTCCGCACCATCTTCCGGAAGTTCTCCGGCGCCCGCTGCAATGCGTGGTCCACCTTGTCCTTGCCGTCGTCCACGGCGGGTGCCAGCCGCGCGAGCTGTTCGACGCTGTCGGCCAGGGGAGCTCGGCTCTGCGTGAGAAGATCTGCGACGGAAGCGGTTCCGCGGTCCAGTGCGTCGATCGCGGAGCCGATCGGATCGCGGTCCTGCGACAGCTGGGTCACCAGTTGCTCGAGGCGGCCGATGGCATCGGAGAACTGGGTGCCGTTGCTCGCCAGAGTCTCCATCACCTGGTTCAGGTTGTCGATCAGCTTGCCCACCACATCGCTGGTGTCGGCGAGCCGGGAGGAGAAGGAGGCGGTCTTGGTCAGCAGCGAATCCACCGTGCCCTCCTGCCCCTGCACGATCTGCACCAGCGACCAGGTGAGCGAATTGACCTCCTGGGCGTTCAGTCCCTGCAGCACCGGTTTCAGGCCGCCGAGCAGAAGATCGAGATCCAGTGCGGGCGTGGTGCGTTCGAGCGGAATCCGCGCACCGGGCCGCAGGGTCGCGGTGGATCCCGGACCGTCGGTCAGTTCGAGATAGCGGTCGCCGACGAGGTTCAGATAGCGGATGGCGGCCTTGGTGCCCCCGGTGAGCACGATGTCGCGGTCGGCGTCGAAGGTCACCACAACCCGCTGATCCGGGCGCAGCGTCACCCCTTGCACCCGGCCCACCTCGACGCCGGCCACCCGCACACTGTCTCCGGAGCGCAGTCCCGACGAGTCGGTGAATTCCGCCGAATAGCCGTTGGTCGAACCGGTGCGGTACTGACCGAAGACCAGGACGAGGAATCCGGAGAGAACCACCATCACCACCGCGAAGGCGCCGAATTTCAGCAGCGGCGTATCCCGTTGTCTCATCGCGGACCTCCGGCGGCGGGATCGACGGCCCCGAACAGCACGCTCTGCAGCAGATCCGGATTCACGCGCAGGGTCCGGTTGGTATTCGGGAACGGGACGGCGCCGTCGTCGACCACCACGAACTTGGGCTTGCCGTTGTAGGGCACCGGCAGCACCGAACACTGCGGGCCACCGGATGCGGCGACCTTGGGCAGATCGCGCGGATATCGGTACGGTTCGGCGCCCCACAGGAAATTGACCGTCAGTCCCATGCCCGGAACCTGCACCGGTTTCACATTGTCCATGTAGTCCAGGCCCTCGATCGAACATTTCAGCGCCGGTGCGTATTCGGCGGCCAGATCGGTAGTGGGTACCAGCAGGTGCAGCATCGAGGCCAGCGGCGCGCCGTTGTCGCCGAGCACCTGGTTGCCGACGTCGGCCAGGCCGATCGCATTGACCAGCAGCGCATCCAGATTCGCTTGTTCGTCCGCCACGGTCCGGCTGATCGTGGCGGCATTGCGCGCGGTGGACAGCAGGTCCGGCGCGGCATCGCCGTAGGAGGCGGCCACATTCGGTCCGGCCGCGATCTCGTGACTCAGCGAGGGCAGAGCCGGCTCGATCTTGGCCAGGAACGAGTCGAGATCGGTCAGCATCTGCCCGACCTGTTCGCCGCGGCCGTTGGTCGCACCGGCGATCGCGCCCAGCGTCTCGTTCAGCTTCTCCGGTTCGATCTGCCCCAGCACCGCGGTCAATCGTTCGAAGATGGTGTTGATCTCGACCGTCACGTGCCGGGAGTCGAAGATCTGGCCGGCGTGGATCGAGGACGCGGATTTCTCCGCCGGCGGCAGGAATTCGACGAATTTGGCGCCGAACACGGTGGTGGAGGCGATGTCCACGGTCACATTCGACGGAATGCGTTTCACCTGATCGGCGTCGATCGCCAGCTGGATCGCGGCGAGCCCGTCGGGCCGCTCGTCCACCGCGGCCACCCGGCCCACGGCCACTCCGCGCATCTTCACCTTCGCGTCGGGGTACATGACCAGGCCCGCACGCGGTGACAGGACGGTGACCCGCACGGTATCGGCGAATCCGCCGCGGAACATGACCACCGCCAGAGCGACCACCCCGGCGATCGCGGCGATCGACAGCAGACCCACGATCGGACGTAAAATGCTGCGCAACACGGCTTCTCCCCTAGCCCGACAGGTTGAAATTGCCGTTGGAGCCGTAGATGGCCAACGAGACCAGCAGGGTTACCGAGACGACGGCGATCAGCGAGGTCCGCACCGCGTTGCCGACCGCGGTACCCACTCCGGACGGCCCGCCGGCGGCGAAAAAGCCGAAATAGCTGTGTATCAGCAGAATTGTCAGTGCCATCAGGATCGCCTGCACGAACGACCACACCAGATCGAGCGGATTGAGGAAGGTGGTGAAGTAGTGGTCGTAGAGCCCCGAGGACTGGCCGAGCAGGAAGACGGTGGTGACCCGGCTGGCGAGGAAGGAGGCCACCACCGCGAGTGAGTACAGCGGCGTGATCGCGATCATCCCGGCCACGATGCGGGTGCCGACCAGATAGGCGATCGGCTCGATCGCGATGGATTCCAGTGCGTCGATCTCCTCGTTGATCCGCATGGCGCCCAACTGCGCGGTGGCTCCCGCGCCGAACGTGGCCGCCAGTCCGATGCCGGCCACCACCGGCGCCGAGATGCGCACGTTGATGAAGGCCGACAGGAATCCGGTCAACGCCTCGATGCCGATATTGCCCAGGGAGCTGTAGCCCTGCACGGCCAGGGTGCCACCGGTGGCGAGGGTGAGGAATCCGACGATCACCACGGTGCCGCCGAAAACCGCCAAAGTGCCGGAGCCCATGCTGAATTCGGCGATGAGCCGAATGGTCTCCTTCTTGTAGCGCCACGCGGCGAACGGAGCGCCGAACAGCGCCCGCACGTAGAAGAGCGTGTGATCGCCGATGCTGCCGAGGCTTTTCACCGGCCGGCGCGCCCGCCGCACGGCACGCGGATATCTCGCTTCCAGTACCACAGCCGTTCCCCCTCATCTGGCCGTCATCTGAATGCCGATCGCGGTCACGACGACATTGATCACGAACAGCGCCATGAAGGCATAGACCACGGTTTCGTTCACCGCGTTGCCCACGGCCTTCGCGCCACCGGAGACGATCAGCCCGCGATAGCAGGCGATGAGCCCGGCGACGAGGCCGAACAACAGCGCCTTGACCGCCGAGATCACGACTTCGTTCAGCCCGGTCAGCAGGGTGATGCCGTTGGCGAAGGCACCGGGGTTGACGTTCTGCACATAGACGGAGAAGACGTAACCACCGGCGATGCCGATGATGCAGACCAGACTGTTCAGCAGCAGCGCGACCAGTCCCGAAGCGAGCATGCGCGGAGTGACGAGTCGCTGCACCGGATTGATGCCGAGCACCTCCATGGCGTCGATCTCCTCGCGGATGGTCCGCGAGCCCAGATCCGCGCACATCGCGGTCGCACCGGATCCGGCCACGATCAGCACGGTCACCATGGGACCCACCTGGGTGACCGCGCCGAATGCCGCGCCCGCGCCACTGAGGTCGGCAGCACCCAGTTCGCGCAGCAGAATGTTGAGGGTGAAGCTCACCAGCACGGTGAACGGAATCGCCACGAGCAGGGTCGGAATCAGCGATACCCGGGCCACGAACCAGGACTGCTCCAGGAATTCGCGGGTCTGAAAGGGGCGACGGAAGGCGAACTTCACCGCATCGGCCGACATGGCGAACAGTCCGCCGATGGTCTGCAGTCCGCCCGCCGAACGGCGGGACATACTCCGGGACCAGCCCGGCAGAGTTATCGCCATGCCGCCACCTCCCGGAACCCCGCTACGTCGCGACAACCTGGCGGAAATCGCATTCTCGGTTTCGATAATGCTACATCCGCGAGACAAGAACGCAATAGCTATTGCGAGTAGGTAGCGTTTCGGATCACCAGCGGTTGCGCGCCTCTTCCGCCCAGCCGGTGAGGCCGTCGAGCTCCACCCATTCCCCGTCGTCGGTGCGGGCTCGGCCGGTGAAGTGCCCGAAGCACTGATGAGTGTCGTTGGCCAGCACACCCAGCGCCGTCCGGGATTCGCGTACATGGAAGGGCGTGAACTCGACGGCAACGCGCGGGCCGCGAATCCGCCACGGCCGCAACCAGTCCCGGCGGTCGTACACCCATTCCAGCTCATCGTCGATCTTGTGCAGCCGGCCACGCACGAACAGCGCGTTCTCGGTCGAACCGGTGCCGTCGGTCCACTTGCCGCCGAGCTGGATCGCCGTCTCCGGGCCGCAACCGGCGGCCCAGTTCCACGCGATCGAGTACGGCCACTTCCCGCGTCCGTGGTCGAGGACGGCGAACCCGTCGGCGACCACGTAGGCGACGCCGTCCACGGTGAGGGTGCCCGACACCGGACGGCCGAGATCCTTGACGGTGTACTGGAAGCGCTTCGCACTCCACGGCACCACGACACCGAGCGATTCGTGTCCCGCCGGCGACCCGGCCGTCAGATCGATATCGATGCGCGGGGTGGCGGCGTGAATCCTGGTGCCGGCCGGATCGTTTCGCAATTCGATCACCAGATCGCCGGCATGTCCGGTCGCGGTGCCGGCACCGCTGCGATCGGGAAGGTGCACACCGCGGGCGAACGGCGTCACCACATCCTTGACGATCTCGGTGCCGCTCGCCCGATCGAGCACGTAGATACCCTGCAGACCGGCGTAATCCAGCGACGTCAGCACGATTCCGATGATGTGGTCCGGGGTGACGATGCCCCAGTACTCCCACCGCTTGGTGCGACCCCAGCCACGCAGATTCGCCCGGTGCAGCGGCCGGCGCGTCCAGCCCACCGCGTCGGGATTCAGCCGGCCCCGCGACGTGCACAGATCGACACTCGCGGTGATCTCGCGCTCCGTGGTCACCCGTTCGGCCATCGTGGCCCTCCTTCGCTGCCGCGGTCGACGCGACCGCGGTCGGACCATTGTCGCGGGCGGGCCGGTCATCACGAACGGGCCACGCCTGCGACGAGGCCGGCACCCACGCACGTGGCCGACGTCATGCTGGACGTGTTGCACTTCCGATAGCTCTGAGTATGCTCATTAATGAGCGCACTCATTCTTATCGGCCGATAGGAGGCGTCGGGTGGCAAGTACACAGCAGAGCCGGCAGGTCGGGCGGCGGGTGCGCAATATGCGCGAGAAGCAGAGCCGGATCTTCGAGGTGGCCGCGCGGTTGTTTGCCGAACGCGGTTTCGCCGCGGTCACCACCCAGCAGATCTCCGATCGGGCCGATATCGCCGCGGGCACGCTGTTCCGCTACGCCTCGTCCAAGGGGCAGCTGCTGCTCATGGTCTACAACGAGGACTTCCGGTCGGCGCTCGAGGCCGGCGCCCGCCGCGCCCGCGACATCGCCGATCCGGTGGGCGCGATCACGGCATTGCTGCGGCCGATCCTGGTCGCGGCGGCGCGCAATACCGAGAACACCATCGCCTACCAGCGCGAATTGCTGTTCGGCCCGCCCGAGGAGACCTACCGGGAACAGGGGCTGGCGTTGGTGGCGCAGCTCGAGTCGGTCCTCGCCGAGATTCTGCTGACCGCGGTCGCGAACTCCGGCGAGCCCACGGCCGCGCAGCGGGAGGCGGCCCGCGTGGCGGGCCGCGGTCTCTTCGCGGTACTGCACATGGCGCTGGTGCGCCCGTCCACCGGCGTCCACCCCCACCACGATCCGATCGACGATCTGCACGCCCAGATCGCTCAACTCGTCGCCGGTTTCCGCAGCGCCGCGGTCACCGGAGCCTGAAAAACCAACGTGGGCCACGGCCCGCAGAACGGAGTCGACATGTCCGGCACGATTCGCAAGGTGAGCGTCCTCGGGACCGGCGTCCTGGGATCCCAGATCGCCTTCCAGACCGCCTTCAACGGTTTCGAGGTAACCGCCTACGACATCAACGACGAGGCGCTGACCGCGGCGGGCGAGCGTTTCGACAAACTCGCGGCCACCTACCGTGAGCAGGTACCGGGCGCGGGTGACGGCAAGGCCGAGGCCACCGCCGCGGGCATCGCGCTCACCAGCGATCTCGCCGAGGCCGCCCGGGACGCGGATCTGATCATCGAAGCGGTGCCCGAGGTGCTGTCGATCAAACAGGACACCTATCGCCGGCTCGGTGAGCTCGCGCCCGAGCACACCATCTTCGCCACCAACTCCTCGACGCTGCTGCCCAGCGACATGAAGGACGCCACCGGCCGCCCGGACCGATTCCTCGCCCTGCACTTCGCGAATCAGGTGTGGCACTTCAACACCGCCGAGGTCATGGGCACCGAGGACACCGATCCGAAAGTGTATGAGGCGGTAGTGGAATTCGCCCGGGCCATCGGCATGGTGCCGATCGAACTGCACAAGGAGAAGGCCGGCTACGTCCTCAACTCGCTGCTCGTGCCGTTCCTCAACTCGGCGATGGCGCTGGCGGCGGGCGGCTACGCGGAGCCGAAGGCGGTCGACGAGACCTGGCGCATCGGCACCGGCGCGCCCGCGGGCCCCTTCCAGATCCTCGACATCGTCGGTCTGACCACGCCGTACAACATCCTGGTCAACAGCGGCGAGGACGGCCGGAAGCTGGCGCAGTGGCTGAAGTCGGAATACATCGACAAGGGCAGGCTCGGCCTGGCCAGCGGCGAGGGCTTCTACCGGTACAACGCGTAAGACGTTACGGCACAGCCACATTCGACAGTCGGGGCGGACAACCACAGGCAGGAGAGACCCGGATGTACTACAGCAGCGGCAACTACGAGGCGTTCGCCCGCCCGCGCAAACCCGAGGGCGTCGACGACAAGACGGCGTGGTTCGTCGGGGCGGGCCTGGCCTCGCTGTCGGGCGCGGCCTTCCTGATCCGCGACGGGCAGATGTCCGGTGACCGGATCACCATCCTGGAGCGATTGAAGCTGCCCGGTGGCGCGCTGGACGGAATCAAGGAGCCGGCAAAGGGTTTCGTCATCCGTGGTGGCCGCGAAATGGAGAACCACTTCGAGTGCCTGTGGGACCTGTTCCGCTCGGTGCCCTCGATCGAGATCGAGGGCGCGAGCGTCCTCGACGAGTTCTACTGGCTGAACAAGGACGATCCGAACTACTCGCTGCAGCGTGCCACGGTGGATCGCGGCCAGGACGCGCACACCGACGGCCTCTTCGCGCTGAACGACAGGGCGCAGAAGGACATCGCGAAGATCTTCCTCGCCACTCGCGAGGAGATGGAGAACAAGCGCATCGACGAGGTGTTCGGAAAGGACTTCCTGCAGAGCAACTTCTGGCTGTACTGGCGCACGATGTTCGCCTTCGAGGAATGGCACAGCGCGCTGGAGATGAAGCTGTACCTGCACCGGTTCATCCATCACATCGGCGGCCTGCCGGACTTCTCGGCACTGAAGTTCACCAAGTACAACCAGTACGAATCGCTGGTACTGCCGCTGTATCGGTGGCTGCTCGATCAGGGCGTGACGTTCCGGTTCGATACCGAGGTCACCGATATCGACTTCGACATCACCGCGGATCGCAAGCAGGCCACCGGTATCCACTGGGTCTCGGACGGGGTCGAGGGCGGCGTCCGGCTGGGCCCGGACGATCTGTTGTTCACCACGATCGGTTCGCTGGTGGAGAACTCCGACGAGGGCGATCACCACACCCCCGCGACACTGAACGAGGGACCGGCGCCCGCTTGGGAACTGTGGCGGCGGATCGCGGCCAAGGATCGCGCCTTCGGCCGCCCCGACGTCTTCGGATCCCATATTCCCGAGACCAAATGGGAATCGGCGACGGTCACCACACTCGATCAGCGCATACCGGAGTACATCCGCAAGATCTGCAAACGCGATCCCTTCAGCGGCAAGGTCGTCACCGGCGGCATCGTCACCGCCCGGGATTCCAGCTGGCTGCTGAGCTGGACGGTGAACCGGCAACCGCACTTCAAACAGCAACCGGCCGATCAGATCGTGGTGTGGGTGTACTCGCTGTTCGCCGACAAGCCGGGTGACTACGTGCACAAGACGATGCAGGAGTGCACCGGCGAGGAGATCACCCAGGAGTGGTTGTACCACTTGGGCGTTCCGCTCGACGACATCCCGGAGCTGGCGGCCGAGGCCGCGAAGTGCGTGCCGGTGATGATGCCCTACGTCACCTCGTTCTTCATGCCGCGCCAGGCCGGTGATCGGCCCGACGTGGTGCCCGAGGGCGCGGTGAACTTCGCCTTCATCGGCCAGTTCGCCGAAACGAGCCGGGACTGCATCTTCACCACCGAGTACTCGGTGCGCACCGGTATGGAGGCCGCCTATCGGCTGCTGGGCATCGAGCGTGGCGTGCCCGAAGTGTTCAACTCCACCTACGACGTGCGCAGCCTGCTCAATGCGGTCGGCCACATGCGCGACGGGGACGCGCTGAAGATTCCGGGCCCGGAGTCGTTGCGGCGCAGGCTCATCGGGAAGCTGGAGAGTTCGGAGGTCGGGCTGCTGCTCGCCGAGTACGGGCTCATCACCGACAAGTAACCGGCATTCAGTCGCGGGGATCGGCCGACGGCCGGTCCCCGCTTCGGCGCGCGAAGGTGGCCAGCAGTTCTCGTGCCTGCTCACCCCCGTCGAGCAGACGGCCGGTGCGGCGGGCGATGCGCCACCCGTCGGATTCGCGGCGGAGTTCGAGCCGGTGCACACTCGCGCGCAGTACCTCGTAACCGTCCGATTCGCGATGCACCAGCAGTGATTCGAAGACCGCGAGCGCCTCGTCACCGTCGATGTCGATGCGTGCCGGACCCTGGAAATGCGCCGACCCGGCGGCGATGAGCGTCCGATGTGCGGGCGATTCCACCATCGCGCGCACCTGGTCACGCCCCCGCATCCGCCAGCCCTCGACGTCGTATTCACCTTCTGCACACCATAATTCGGCGGTCGCCTGCGCTTCCCCGGCGTCGACCAGCGGTCCGTAGGACGCGATGATGCGCAGGATCGCGAGTTCGTCCTCGACCCGTCGCAGCCGGCGGAGAATATCCGCGAGTTCGACCTCGGTCATCTCGTCCTCCTCTGGTCCGCCCGTGGCGATATCGGGCTCACCGGTTCGCCAGCTCGGCCAATGCGGCCAATTGGTCGCAGTAGTGTTCGGCCGAGTTCGCGGTGACGGCGCATCCGGCCAGTGTCGCACCCGCATCCGCCAGGGCCGCGAGCCGCCGCGTCACCCGGTCCGGCTCACCGAGCGGATCCAGCGGGCCGGTGGGCAGGACCACCTCGAATCCGGGTGGCGAATCGACTTGCGAGAGCATCGTTTTCAGCTCCGCCATCGGCAGGCCGAACGGCATCCACCCGTCGCCGAAGCGGACCGCGCGGCGCAGCGAGCGCATCGTTCGCCCGCCCACCCAGATGGGCACCCGGGATTGCACTCCGGCGGGCTCGACGATCATCCCGGAGAAGCTGTAATGCGTTCCGGTGTAATCGGGTTCGCGCACGCCGAATGCGGCGCGCAGGGCGGCTATCGCATCGTCGGCGCGCTCTCCGCGCCCCTCCCAGGTCGCCCCGAGCAGATCGAATTCCGCGCGCAGAGATCCCACTCCCACACCCAGGACGACCCGGCCGCCACTGATCCGGTCCAGTGTGCCGTAGCGCTTGGCGATCTCGAGCGGGTGGTGATACGGCAGCACCAGCACCGAGGTGGCGAGCCGGATCCGGGTGGTGCGGGCGGCCAGATACGCGAGCGTGGCCAGCGGATCCCAATAGGTCGCACCCCGGGAAGCGGCCACCGACGCCGGTACCGCGGTGTGTTCACTGCAGGTGAGATGGTCGAAGCCCAGGCGGTCGGCGGTCTCGGCGATGCGGGCGAGTTCCGCCATGCCGGCATCGGCCTCCCACGGCGAGTACTGCCCGGGAAACCGCACCACGATCGGCGACGACAGGGCCAGGCGCACCGGGCCGGTCATCGCGGATCCGGTTCGGCGCCGATCAACTTCTGCATCCGGCGATGCCCGCCCAGCACGATCGCCGCCCGATCCGGACCGCTGCTGCGCGCCGCCGTTTCGGCATTGCCGCCCGCGACGAACACCGGTCCGTTGGCCAACTGCTCGAGCCCTTCGCGCGCCACATCGGCCGGTTCGGCCACGAGCATGCCGGGGATGTCGAAATTCAATCCCGCACGTGCCATCGCCGGTGTCCGGGTGACACCCAGCACCAGATGCAGCACGTCGACGTTGTAATCCCGCAGTTCCAGCCACAGGCTCTCGGCGAAGATCCGCAGATACGCCTTGGAGCCGCCGTAGACGGTGTGGCGGGCCGAGCCGCAGTAGCCGGTGAGCGAGCCGACCAGCACGATGCCGCCGCGGCCCCGCTCGCGCATGCCGCGCCCGAAATGGTGCACGAGCGCCAGCGGTGCGGTGACATTGAGCGCGTTCATGGCGGCGAACGCGTCGAGGTCGCCGTCGAGGAATTCGGCGCTGTGGGTGTTGGCCCCCGCGTTGTAGACGAGCAGGCCGACCTCCACGTCGGCGGTCGCGGACGCGACGCGCGCCGGTGCGTCGGGCGCGGTGAGATCGACCGCCAGGGTCCGTACCTGGACCCCGCGCGCGGCGACACGTTCGGCGGTCTCGGCCAGCGGGCCCTCCCGCCGCGCCAGCAGGACGATATTGATTCCCGCGGCGGCGAGCCGGTCGGCGAACTCCGCGCCGACCCCCTCCGAACCGCCGGCGATGACGGCCCACGGCCCGTAGCGGTGCGGATCGATGATGTCGTTCGGTTCTGCGGCCATGCCCGGACGGTAACCGAAACAGGTTTCGGTGCGGCGCGCACTCCCGCTCACCGGACACTCGTGTCGCGAAGAAAAGCACTGCTCAGGGTGAAATGAACGCTGTTCACTAAATTGCCGAAAGATAGTGCGCCGCAACGTTTTCAGTTCGTGATCGTGCCGCTCGCGCGCACGACACATTCGCCAGTATTTTCGAACATGGTTGCTGAGCAGTGTTTTCGCGGAAACGGGGCACTCGACATCACATTCCTTCATTTCGAAAACTCGCCGTGAAACTTCCATTTCGAAGCCGCCGGACGGCGCGAACACTTCGGGTAGCGCACCCTCGGGGTCGGCGTTATGCTCGTGCGCGAATTTCGAAATCGTCTGGCGGTCCGCGCATTCGAGTCAGCCGTGCACAGCGGAAGGTGGGGGAACTGTGCCATCTCCGCACATGTGGATGTGGATCCGGAAGTATCGATAGTGACCTATTCAGTCAATTCGCAGCAGGCGCCCGGGGGCGCCGCCACATCCCGGCCACCGCGACGAGTACCGGCCTTTCTCCTTCCCGCGACGATCTGTGTCTTCGTCGGCGCCGCGGCTTGCCTGGCCATGCTCCGGTTCGCGCCCGAGACCGAACGAGTGGCCTCGGCCGTCGCCGCCGGGGTCGTGGGCCTGGCCTTGGCCGTGACGTCGGGATTCGCCGGTCACTACCGTGACCGGGCGATTCGCTATCGTGAGGCCAACGATCGCGCCGAGCGTGCGGTCGCGAACTACGTCGCCGAGAGCGAGGCGCGCCTGGCAGCCGCCCACGATACCGCGGTCGCGGCGGGGCGGGAGGCGGGCGGCAGCGAGAACCGCCGGGTGGCCGCGATGGCGGCGTTCGCCGGCGCCGCCGGGCGGATGCAGGCGATGACCACCTCGATGCTGGCCGAACTGCGCGAAATGGAACATCGGCACGCCGATCCGTCGGTGCTGGCCGATCTGCTGACCCTCGACCATCGCACCGCACAGGCCGGACGCCTGGCCGACAGCATCGCGGTGCTCAGCGGCGCCCGCTCGGGCCGGCGGTGGGCGAAACCCATTGCGATGGAATCGATTCTGCGCGGCGCCATGGGTCGCGTCGCGGGCTACCGCCGGGTGCGCCTGCGCGCGGTCGCCGAAATCGCGATCGCCGGTCATGCCGCCGAGGGCATCATGCACGCGCTGGCCGAGCTGATCGACAACGCCTGCAATTTCTCCCCGCCCACCACCGAGGTCCACGTCTACGCCGCCGAAGTGCCGGCCGGCGTCGTCGTCACCATCGAGGACAGCGGACTGGTGATGAGCGAATCCGCCCTGCGCCGCGCCGAACAGGCGGTGTCCGGCACCCGGACGGCACGCGGAGCGGATACCGATCTGTCCTCGCTGACCGGCACCCGGCTCGGGCTCGCGGTGGTCGGCAATCTGGCGCGCAAACATGCGCTCACCGTGTCGTATCGCCCGTCGGCGATCGGCGGCACGGCGGTCGTCGTCGTGGTCCCGCGCGATCTGACCACGCGCCTGGACCGCTCCCCCGGCTCCACCGCGACGATCGAACTGCCGCCCGCCGCGCGGGTCGCGACCCCGGCCGCCCTTCCGGCGAGTCCGTTCGGACCGCCCGTCACCGACGACCGGGACGCCGACGCCACCACCGCGGCCGCGAAACACTCTGCCACGCAGGCGGTTCCGGACCCCGAGCGGTCGGCCGAACCCTTACCGAAGCGCCGCCGCGGCAGCACTCTCGCCGCAGTCCATCCCGACGGCCTGCGCAGCGCCGCCGTCGAGGATTCGGCCTACCCGCGGACGCGGCCGTCGGCCCTCGGCGCCTTCCAGCGCGCGGTCTCGGCCCCGGATTCCCCCTCCCCTTCGATTGCCCTGGAGAACGATCGATGACCACTTCGGTACCGGCGCACCTGGATTGGCTCCTGGACCAGCTGCTGGCCCGCACCCCGCACAGCCGGCACGCCCTGCTGCTGTCCAGCGACGGTCTCAAGATCTGCCACACCCCGGAACTGTCGGTGGACAAGGCCGATCAGCTGGCCGCGATCGCGGCCGGAATCCAGAGCCTCTCGCACGGCGCCTCGGTGGAATTCGGCGACGGGCGCAGTGGCGTGCGGCAGTCGATGACGGAGTTCTACGGCGGCATCCTGTTCATCGTCGAGGCCGGATTGGGCGCCCACATCGCGGTCGTCGCCGATGCCGAGGCAGATGCCGGGCTGGTCGGCCACAACATGAGCGAACTGGTCGAACAGCTCGGCGAACACCTCTCCGCCGCGCCGCGCGGCCCGCGGCCGTGAGGCGGGCGCGATGACCAGGCCGGGCCGCGACGACACCCCGGACCGGCTCTACACCCTCACCGGCGGCCGCAGCCACCCCGATACCGACGCCTTCGATCTGGTGACACTCGTGGTGGCCGAATCGGAGCCGGCCCCGGGGATGCAGTCCGAGCAGGTCGCGATCCTCGAGATCTGCCGGGCGCCGACGGCCGTGGTCGAGATCGCCGCCGAGCTGCGGCTGCCGGTCGGCATCACGATGGTGTTGCTGGCCGACCTGCTCGACGCCGGAAAGATCACCGTGCGCCACCCGCATTCCGCGCCCGCGTGGGAGCCGTGGAATGCCCTGCCCGACACCGAAATACTGGAGAAGGTGCTCGTTGGACTCCGCAACCTCTGATCCCCTCCGCACCGGATTCGGCGACCGTCCGGCCCGGGCCCAGGCGCCGCTGGCCGACACCGCCCGGCACGGGCTCAAGGTCGTCATCGTCGGCGGTTTCGGCGTCGGTAAAACCACCATGGTCCGCGCGGTCAGCGAGATCCGCCCGCTCGACACCGAGGCGACGATGACCTCGCTGGGCATCGGCATCGACGATCCCACCGGCGCACCGGCCAAATCCACCACCACGGTCGCCTTCGACTTCGGCCGCATCACCATCGACGCGGAACACGTCCTGTATCTGTTCGGCGCACCGGGGCAGGAGCGCTTCTGGTTTCTGTGGGACCGGTTGTTCACCGGCGCGCTGGGCGCGATCGTGCTGGTCGACCCGCGCCGGATCACCGACTCCTGGTACGCCATCGACCGGCTCGAACATCAGCAGACCCCGTTCGTGGTGGCGTGCAACATCTTCGGGCCTGCCGGCCACGACGACACTCAACTGCGTGCCGCCCTGGATCTGGATCCGCACGTGCCACTGGTGGAATGCGATGCGCGCTCGCGGGATTCGGGCAAGCGGGTGCTGATCGCCCTCGTCGAACATCTGCACGCCGCCGGCCTGCGGGCCGCCGCCCGGGGAGCGGCCCGATGAACGCGCCGCAGGCCGGTCTCAGCGCCGATGGTTGCCCGGTCTCGCCCGCCGATCCGATGCCGTTGAGCGGCCCGCGTTTCCACACCGACCCGCACGAGTTGTACCGGGAGATGCGGCGGGCCCACGGCCCGGTGGTCTCGGTGGAACTGCCCGGCGGAATTCCGGCCTGGCTGGTGATCGGTTATCGCGAAGTTCACCAGGTCACCAGCGATGCGGAACTGTTCCCGCGCGATGTGGCGCGCTGGAATCAGTGGCCGAACATCCCCGAGGACTGGCCGCTGCTGCCGATGGTCGGCCGCCCGATGCCGTCGATCTACTTCACCGCCGGGGCCGAGCATCTGCGGCATCTGGCCATGGTCGAGCCCGCGCTCGAACAGGTCGACCCGTTCGGATTGCGCAGGGCCTGTGAGGATCTGGCCGATCAGCTGATCGACCGCTTCTGCGGGCGCGGCACCGCCGACCTGATCGCGGAATTCGCCGAACCACTGCCGGTGCTGGCGCTGGCCTGGGTGATCGGATTCCCCGACGATCAGGGTGCGGATCTGGCCTGGACCATGAAGACCCTCGCCGACGGTGGCGCCGAGGCGCAGGCGGCCTACGGCCGATTCGCCGAACATATGCAGCGACTCGTCGCGATGAAGAAGTCGCGCCCGGGCAACGATCTCACCTCGCGGATGCTGCACTCGCCCGAACGGTTCAGCGACGAGGAATACGCGCTCGATCTGATGGCCGTCACGGCCGCGGGCCAGCTGCCGACCAGCGACTGGCTCGGAAATTCGGTGCGGCTGATGCTCACCGACGATCGCTTCGCGGCCGCCCTCGGCGGTGGCCGCCACAGCATCGGGCAGGCGATGAACGAGGTGCTGTGGGAGGACACCCCCACCCAGATCCTGGCCGGGCGCTGGGCCTCGCGCGACACCCGGCTGGCCGGCAAGACCATCCGGCGCGGCGATATGCTGCTGCTCGGCCTAGCGGGCGCGAACGCCGATCCGCATGTGCGCCAAGATCTTTCCGATTCCCTCGCACCCGCGCACAGCGGCAACAGCGCGCATTTCGCGTTCAGTTACGGCGAATACCGCTGCCCCTTCCCGGCCCAGCAGATCGCGGAGATCATCGCGCGCACCGGGATCGAAGTGCTGCTGGATCGGCTGCCGGATCTCGACCTCGCCGTCGCCGCCACCGAACTGACTCGCCGGCCGTCGCCGTTCCTGCGCGGAATGACGTCGCTGCCGGTCACCTTCACACCCGTTCGTACCGTGGGAGGTACCCCGTGAATGCCAGTTGCCCGCATGCCGCACCGCTCGTGATCGATCCGATGGTCGGCGACCTCGGCGGTGAGACCGCCCGATTACGCGATGCCGGACAGCTGACCCGGATCGAACTGCTGGGGGTGCCGGCCTGGACCGTCACCGGCCACACCCTGGCCCGGCAGTTGCTCATCGACCCGCGGCTGGTCAAGGACATCAACTCCTGGTCGCTGTGGCGCGACGGCGTGGTCACCCGGCAGTGGCCGCTGATCGGCATGATCGACGTCGGGGTCTCGATGTTCACCGTCGACGGCCCCGAGCACCGCCGCCTGCGCATCAAGACCACCCAGGCGCTGACCGCGCGCCGCCTGACCTCCCTGCGCCCGTTCATCGAATCGACCGTCGCCGCACTGCTGGACGATCTGGCCGCCGCCGGCGACGGCACGGCCGACCTGAAATCGGTCTTCGCCTATCCGCTGCCGATGCGCGTGATCAGCGAGCTCATGGGCGTCGACCACGCCGATCATCCGATGCTGCTCGACTGGTACAAGGCGTTCTTCTCCCTGCTGACCCCGCAGGACGAGCGGCTCGCGGTGATCGAGCGGATGGGCGAGTATTTCACCGAGATGGTGCGCAAGAAGTCCGCCGACCCGGCCGACGACCTGACCAGCGCGCTGATTCTGGCCACCGACGGTGGCGAACCGCTCAGCGAGGCCGAGGTGGTCGGCAATCTGCAGGCGCTGGTCGCCGCCGGGCACGAGACCACGGTGTCGTTGATCCTCACCACCGTGCGCGCCCTGCTCACCCATCCGGAGCAGTTCGAGCTGGTGCGCTCGGGGCAGATCGATTGGGAGACAGCGATCGAGGAGACGCTGCGCTGGGACGGCCCGGTGACACATCTGCTCATGCGGTTCGCGACCGAGGACATCACCGTCGGCGACACCGTCATCGAACGCGGCGAGGGGGTGGTGATGTCGTATCGGGCCATCGGCCGCGACACCACGGTGCACGGCGCCGACGCCGACGCATTCGACATCACCCGGCCGACGGCCAAGCGCCACATCAGTTTCGGTCACGGACCGCACATCTGCCCGGGTGCCGCGCTCGCCCGGCTGGAAGCGTCGATCGCACTGCCCGCGCTGTTCGAACGGTTCCCGCAGCTGTCGTTGGCCGTACCGGTGGAGGAGATTCACAACCTTCCCGTGCTGACGCAGAACGATTTGGCCCAGTTCCCGGTCCGGCTCGGCGACTGAGTTCCGCGCGCGACACCAGGGCCGCGCTACCGAAATTTTCGGTAGCGGATTGCTATCGTCGATGACCGGCCCAGTCGTGCGCGAAAACTCAACCGAGAAGGGGCGTGATGTTCGGGCAGCTGCGATCGCGCAAACCCGTCGTGCCCGTCCGAACCCTGATTGCCGTTGCGGCAGTGGGGATTTCCGCGACCGCCACCGCCCTCTTCGGTGGCCTACCGCACTCCGCCGCCCCCGGCCTCGTCGGCCGCGAGGACCAGTGGACCGCCGTGCACGACGGCCCTCAGCAATATCCGGACGTCCATCTGGACTCCGATGTGCCGATCCGGATGAGCGACGGGATCGTGCTGAAGGCCGACGTGTACCGGCCGGTCGACGCCTCCGGCGCGGTGGTCGCCCAGCCGCTGCCGACCATCGTCAATCTCACGCCCTACACCAAGCTGATGACCGATCTGGTCGGCTCGGCGGTGGAGAATCCCGCACTGCAGCCCCTGGTCATGTCCCTGGTCCGGCAGATCAACCTCTCCGGCACCCCGATCAGCAGCTTCGGCGATCTGCTGCACGCCCTCGACGGCGGCACCGTGCCGACCGTCCTCGGCCTGGACCGCAATCTGATTCGCAGCGGCTACACGCTGGTGGTCGCCGATGTGCGCGGCACCGGACAGTCCCAGGGCAATTGGGAGACCCTGGGCGCGCGGGAACAGCTCGATACCCGCGAGGTGATCGATTGGGCTGCGGCACAACCGTTCTCGAACGGCAAGGTGGCGATGAGCGGCGGCTCGTACGCGGCCATCAATCAACTGCGAGCGGCGGAGGACGCCCCGGCGGCGCTGCGCGCCATCTTCCCGGTGGTGCCCGGCAGCGATCTCATGCGTGACGTGGTGGCGCCGGGCGGCGGCGTCGGCACCACCTTCCTGCCGATGTGGCTCCAAACGGTCAATCAGCTCAAGCTGATCCCCGATCTGAAGGCGATCCTCAACGGAACCTTCGACTGGAAATGGCTCAGCGCCCGGGTGGCGGATCCGGCCACCAATGTGGACCTACTCGCTCAGGCCCTGTTGACGCCGTCGATGGACGATATGCCGCCCGCCCTCTCGGACGCACTGGACTCCGG
This sequence comes from Nocardia sp. 852002-51101_SCH5132738, assembly GCF_001665695.1. Lineage (NCBI taxonomy): Bacteria > Bacillati > Actinomycetota > Actinomycetes > Mycobacteriales > Nocardiaceae > Nocardia > Nocardia sp. 852002-51101_SCH5132738. Next base: position 54,427 of record NZ_LZML01000157.1, read on the forward strand.
TAGCGATTTCCGCCAGGCCCTCACCGGACATCCGGAACGAGTTACCGTGCCCACCTTCGTCTACGGCGGCTGGCACGACATCTTCGCCAACAGCGCCACCAAGATCTACCAGGCCATCCCGCTGCCGGCCGGGCGGAAACAACTCGTGGTCGGCGACACCTATCACGCCAATCCCGGTGCCGGCACCGGCGTACCCGGCGCCCCGCCGCGGCTCGAGGTGTTGCAGCGAGCGTGGTTCGACAAGTGGCTCAAGGACATCGACAACGGTATCGACAGCTACGGCCCCATCGTGCTGAAGGAGCAGGGCGGCGGCTGGGTGACGCTGCCGCAGTATCCGCAGCCTGGAGCCGACCACCGCCGGGTCTACCTGACCGCCGGGCCCAGCGGCACCACCGATGCGGCGGTGCACGACGGGTCGTTGAGCGCACAGCCGCCGGCCGAGGTCGCCACACTCACCGTGGCGCCGGGACTGGCGACCCTCTGCTCCCGGGACGCGGCCCAAGGTTCGGCCGGTTCCGCGGCGATGCTCGATGCCTGCGCCAAGGACTCCCGGGTCGCCGAACACGACGCGCTGACCTTCACCAGCGCCCCGGTCTCCGCGCCGACCGCCATCTCCGGGCCCATCGACATCCACCTCGAGACCGTGCAGGACGCCACCGACGGATTCTGGAGCGCCACCGTCAACGACGTCGCGCCCGACGGCACCTCCACCGCACTGACCACCGGACAGCTCACCGTCTCCATGCGCGCCGTCGACGATGCCCGCAGCAGCCGATCCGCCAACGGCGACTACACGATTCCGTTCCATCTGCTCACCGCCGCGGCGCGGCAGCCGGTGACACCCGGTGAACCCGTGGGCCTCGACATCGCGGTGATCCCGACCCAGGCTCGGCTGCAGATCGGGCATCGGCTGCGGATCGACCTGTTCGCGGCCAATGCGCCCAAGGCCATGCCGTTCCGCCCGATGCTCAACGATTCCGAGCTCAAGCCCCAGCATCTGCGCCTGGATCCGAACGCACCGAGTTACGTCAATCTGCCCACCGATCGGCCCATCGGCTGAATTACCCAGTGTCCGAACAGTTTTCGCGCCGCACCCGAGTTTCGGTACCGCCCGCCGGTTAACGTCGCGCAGTCGACGGTCGATAATGACCGCGAGAAGCCGGTGCGCACCGACGTCGCACCGCTCGGCGGGGGAGGTGCGGCTGATGTCCGGAGAACAACCACAGGGCGCTGCGGGTCCGGTGGAATTCGCGACCGTGGGCCTGGGTTGGGACCCCGCCCGCGGCCGGCGCTGGTTCGGCGCCCGCCGCACCGCGATCGACCTCAACGCGGCCGCCGTCCTGCTGGCCGGCGACGACCCGGTGGAGGTGGTGTATCACCAGCACCTGATCTCCGCCGACGGTGCGGTGCGACTGCTCGGCGACAGCGTCAACGGCGAGGACGAGGGCGACGACGAGATCATCACCCTCGACCTGACCCGGGTGCGCCCCGAGATCACCGGCGTCGTCGTGGTCGTCACCTGCTACAGCGGCCAGACCTTCGCCGAGGTCGAGAACGCGCGCTGCCGCGTCACCGCCGGTGACGGCACCGTGCTCGCCGATCGCGACCTCGGCGCGGGCGGCGATACCGGCATGGTGGTGGGAGTTTTCCGCCGCGGGCGCCACGGCTGGGAATTCCGCGAGATCGCCGCCGGAATCGCCGCCGCACATCCCGTCGAAGCGCTACCCCACCTCGCCGGCCTGCTGCGCTGACGCGCTCAGTGGACCTGTCGCTCCGAATCGCCCCAATACTGTTTGCGCAGTTCGCGTTTGAGGATCTTGCCCGCACCGGAGACCGGCAGGGCGTCGACCAGCTCGATGGTGCGCGGGGTCTTGTAGCCGGCGATCGATTGCTTGGCGTGGTCGCGGATCTCCTCGACCGTGACCGTGGCGCCGGGATGGCACACGATCACCGCGTGCACCCGCTCGCCCCATTCCTCGTCCGGGACACCGATCACCGCACACGCGGCCACCGACGGATGTCCTGATACGGCGTTCTCCACCTCGGCGGAGTACACGTTCTCGCCACCGCTGACGATCATGTCCTTCATCCGGTCGACGATGTAGACGTACCCCTCGTCGTCCATGTAGCCGCCGTCGCCGGTGTGCATCCAACCGCCCCGCAGCGCCGCCGCGGTCTCCTCGGGCCGGTTCCAGTAACCGAGCATGACATGCCCGCCGCGGACCAGGATCTCGCCGACCGTGCCGCGCGGCACCTCGTTGTCCTCGGCATCGGCGACGCGCACCTCGGCATGCGGGGCCGCGCGGCCCGCCGAACGCAATCGGCCGGCCAGGTGGTCCTCGGGGCCGAGAAGTGTTGCCACGGGCGACAATTCGGTCATTCCGTAGGCCTGGGCGAAGCGCGCCTGCGGGAACGCCCGCATGGCACGCTCGAGCACGGCCTGCGCGATCGGCGAGGCCCCGTAGACGATGCCGCGCACACTGGACAGATCGAAGTCGCGCACCCGCGGGTGGTCGACGATCATCTGGATCATCACCGGTACCAGCAGCGTATCCGTAACCTGGTGATCGGCAATCGCTTTCATCACCGCGACCGGATCGAAGGCCGGAACCATCACCTGGGCGCCACCCATCATGATCTGGGTGACACAGCCGGCCAGATCGGCGAGGTGGAACATCGGGGCGGCGTGCAGATAGCGAGCGCCGGGTTGCGCCAGATATCCGGTGGACAGACTGCCCAGCCCCGAGATCTGCAGTCCGGCGTGGCTGAGCACCACACCCTTGGGGTGACCGGTGGTCCCGCCGGTATAGAAGATTCCGGCCGGTGCGTCACCGCCGCGGCGAACATCCTCGACGGGGTCCGCGCCCGCGATCAGTTCCTCGTACGACAGCATGCCGTCGGGCGCGGGACCGTCACCGCAGTGGATCACGGCGCGCAGCACCGGCGCGGCCGCCCGCAGCGCGGGCACCATCGCGGCGAAGGTGTCGTCGACCAGCAGGACCGCCGTCTCGGAATCCTCCAGCGAATAAGCGATTTCCGCCGGACTCCAGCGAATGTTGACCGGATTGAGCGCTGCCCCGGCCCACGGCACGGCCAGCACGTACTCCAGATACCGATCACTGTTGAGCGCCAGAATCGCGACCCGATCACCCTCGCCCACACCCAGCTGCCGCAACGCCGCGGCGAGCCGCGCGACCCGGTCGGCGCCCTCGGCGAAGGTGCGAACACGATCGCCGCAGATCGACATGACCCCGTCGGGGTTCTGCTGAACGGCCCGGTGCAGGCCCTGAGTGAGATACATGCGCGTCTCTGCTTTCTGCCTTCGCTTCGCTCCGGCGGGGTCTCGGCCTCTTGGCCTCGATTTTTCCCTCCTCCGCTCAGTCGCTGCGCTCCCTCGCTCCGTCAGTCCAAAATCGAGGCGGCCGAGCCCCACGGAGGAACTCCGATGAGTGTCGTACGCCACAGGCTGGGCAGCCATGGATTTCGCGTCGAAGTTCGGGGGCTGGGATTTGTTGGTTTCTCCAAAGTCGCGTCGTATTCTCGGGCCTGTCATGACTGAGTCGTCCGAGTCCTCGAGTGCCCCGCGGCAACGCTTGCTGGCGCGGATGCGGGCCGAGCGCGACGCCCTCGCCGCCCGCATCGTCGACCGGGCCCGCGCCGAGATTCCGGATTACCGCACGATCGATGCGGCCGATCTGCTGCCGACGACGATGGCGATCATGGACCGGCTGTTCGCCTCCCTCGCCGGTACGGCCGATGTCGAATCGTCCGAAGGCACCCGGCTGACCGATTACGGCCGGATCCGCGCCACGCAGGCGGTGTCCATGGAGGCGCTGCTACGCGCCTGGCGCCTGGCCGAACGCCTGCATCTGGAGACGCTGAGCGCGGTGGCGGCCGAATGTGGCGCCGACGACGCGGTGCTGTTCGAGATCACCCGTGATCTGCTCGAATTGGTCGACGATGCGACGGCCTCGTTCTCCGACGCCCACCACGAGGTCGAGCGCACCCGGTCCGGTCACGACCGCATCCAGCGCGCGGAATTCACGCGGGCCGTGCTGGCGGGCACGATTTCGGCCACCGAGCTGACATTGGGCATTCAGCGCTACGGCCTGCGCGCCGACGCCGACTATCGCGCCTTCCGCGCCCGCGCCGACGCGGCGCCGCCGACCGAATTCGACCGTCTGCTGCGACCCCAGGGCGCGGATTACGCCTTCCGCACCGTGATCGACGGCGACTATGCCGGGTTCACCGATCGCACGATCCACATTCCGGGAGCGGCACTGCTGGCGTTCGGACCACCGCGCCCGCTCGCCGAGGCCCCGCGGTCGTTTCGGCTGGCGGGCCGCGCCCTGGCCACGGCGGCCGCGCTCGGCCATACCGGGACCTGTGAATTCGACAGTCTCGGCCTGCTTCCGGGCGTCGCCGCCGATCCCGAACTCGGCGCCGAACTCGTGCGTCGCTATCTCGCGCCGCTGGGCAGCGGCGGCTCGGCCGCGACGCTGATCGACACCGTGACGGCGTATCTCGATACCGGCATGCGCATCGAGGCGACCGCACAGCGACTGATCGTGCATCCCAATACGGTCCGCTATCGCATCGGCCGTTTCGAGGAGCTGACCGGGTGCGATCTGCGCCGGGCGCACACGGGTGCGCAGGTGTGGTGGGCGATTCAATACGACCGTCTGGTACGGCCTGGCGCAACGAATTTCGCGTCTGCGAATTAGTGAAGTTTCCCCCGAAATGCCGTGCGGTTGCTCCGGGGTGGCTTAGGCTCTGACTGCCTCGATAGCTCGGGGCTTGCAGAGCGGGTCGCCATGCCCACAGTGTCCCGCTGTCGCAACATCAGGTCAGGTGGGGGCTGCGTCCCCGACAGCCCCCATCGCCCCTGAACAACACCGTAGTGTGAAACATCGATAAATCGAGGGACAGTATGCGCGGATTCCACGCCCCGTCGCCCGCCGAACGATTGCTGGCCGAGATCTACGAGGCCGGATACACCTCCGTCGATGACTTCATCGATCGACTACGGTTTCGCCCGCGCCACGCCGCGCCGGAACCGGCCCGTCACGCCGCGGTGATCGACCCGTTCACCGACACCATCGAGCTGCAACTCGACATCCCCGATGCGGCGGATTCCCTTGCGGGCATGACACATTGGTATCCGGAGTTCGATGCGGACGTCGAGGTCGACCCCAGCGCCGACACCACGGAATTCCCTGCGGTGCAGCGCATCTGGGTCGTCCCGGAACGCCACGCGAGCTGACCGGTCGCACCGGCCCGGCCCGCCGCTACATCTGCGGTAGCGAATCTCCCTGCACCAGTTCGATATCCAGCTCGATCTTCACGGTGGTGCCCACCGCGGCCACACCGGCGCGCACGACGGCGTTGTAGTCGATCGCGAAATCGTTGCGGTGCAAATGGGTCTCGGCATGGAATGCGGCGCGGACCCCGCCCCACGGGTCGGGTCCCGACCCGCCGTAGGTCAGGTCCAGCTCCACCGGGCGGCGCTGACCGTGCAACTCCAGTTCACCGGGCATCACCCAGGTGTCGGCGCCGGTGCGCCGCAATCCGGTTCCGGTGAATCCGATCAGCGGGTAGCTCTCGACATCGAGGAAGTCGGCCGAGCGCAGATGGTCGTCGCGCATCCCGATTCCGGTGTCGATGCTGGCCGCCTTGATCTCGGCGAAACCCGTTGTCTGCTCGAAGTTCCGGGCCACGTCCAGCCGGCCGCCGACCTCGGCGAACCGCGCCTTGATACTCGCGATACCGAGGTGGCGGGCGGTGGCCACGACCGTGGAATGCACCGGGTCGATGGTCCACGGGCCGGGTGCCGGCGTGCCGAGGGAGTTCGCCTCCGACTGCAACGCCACCGCACCCAATTGCCCGCTGCCGGAAGCCGATATCCGCGCGATCTGCGCCACCGGCTGATAACCGGGGGCGGTCACCACCGCGGTGTGCATACCGGCGGGCAGCGGCTCGGTCGCCGCGGCCCCGGTTTCGTCGGCCACCGCACGGGCGAGCTGACGACCGTTCAGATCGGTCACGGTCAGCAGCGCACCCGGCACCGGCCAGCCATCGGAATTGCGAACCTGTGCGGTCAAACCGCTCATGCCTGCGCCTCGCTGACGCTCGGCTCCGGCATGCGCGGGGCGCCCTGTGACATTGATTCGCTCGCAAGCTCGCTCATGACAGCTCCGTGTTCTGATCGACACCACTGGGCTCGACACCATTGTGCCGGACCCCGTTCCGTTCTCCGTTCGTCGCGGCACCGTTGGTGCCGGCGACTCCGGCGGGCCCGGCGGCCGGGCGCTCGCCCTCGTCACCGTCGTCGTAACCCAGCCGGACATCGTGCTCGACCTCGCCGCCGCCGACGGCGACCCGGCTGGTCACCGGCGGATATCCGCGCGCGACCACCGTGTACTCACCCTCGCTGAGGTCGGTCAGTACATACTGCCCGTTCTCGTCGGTGCGAGTGGTCCCGATCGGGGTTCCGGAGCGATCCAGCACCGTGACCTCCGCGTCCGGCACCGCACCGCCGTCGGCGAGCACGGTTCCGGTCAGCACTGCCATCGGCGAGAGCTCGATGTCGTGATGCAGCAGGCCACTGTCGGGCACGACCAGCGCGGTCGCGCTCGGGCGCATGTGTTCGGCCACCGCGACCAGGGTGTAGGTCCCCGAGACCACACCGTGGCAGAGGTAGTTGCCGGACTCGTCGGTGACGGCCGCGCCCACCACTTCACCACGCAGATCGGTGAGGGTGACGGTCGCACCGGCCAGCGGCTGACCCGTCACAGTGGTCCGGACCGTGCCCGACAGCTCGCCCGAACCCTGCAGGGTCAGGTCGAGGCGCTGAGTGCGGCCGTCGGCGGTGACATTGACCGCGGCGGGCTGGTGACCGTTCGCGGAGACGATCAGCACATAGTTGCCCGCGCCGGGCGGCTCGATCGAGTAGCGACCGCCGCTGTCGCCGGTCGAACGCGAAACCTGGTGTCCGCGTTGGTCGATCAGTGTCAGCGCGGCGCCCGCGACCGGTCGGCCGTCGGCCCGCTGCACCTGCCCGCCGATGGCGTGGCCGCTGCCGTGGGAGTTGACGACAGGAGTGTTTGTCATCGCCGAAACCTCCGCAATTCGATGTGATTCGTGCCCGTTGGCCGCGGCGTGCCGACCCGCCGCCGCGGCGGCGAGAACCGGTTCGGGCTCGGAGAGCGCCTGGGCGGCACCTTCCCACACCTGGTTCTCGGCCCATTCGGCTTCGGCCGTCTCGACCGGATCCTTCGGCGCCGGGGCGGGCGCCGAAGCATCCTGCAGCGGAATCTCTTTCATGAACATCATGACGATGCAGGCCAGCAGGGCCACGCCCGCCGCGGTGTAGAAGACGCCGTGCATCGAGTTGGTGAATCCGATCAGGATCGGGTCCTTGATCTGCTGCGGCAGCGCGCCGATTCCGGCGGTGTTGGCCTGCAACTGGTTCAGCTTGCCGGCGTCCAGTCCGGGCGGCAGGTGACCGCCGAAGGCATCGGTGATCTTGTGCGGCAACAGATTGAACAGAATCGTCAGGAAGACCGCGACACCCAGTGTGCCGCCGACCTGCCGGAAGAATGTCGCCGACGCCGTCGATACACCCATATCCGACCGCGGACCGGCATTCTGCGCCGCGATGATCAACGTCTGCATACAGCAGCCCAGGCCCAGACCGACCAGCGCGCCGATCGCGAGCACCTGCCACATCGCACTGTCGAAGTGCAACTGGGCGTAGAGCAGCGCGCCCACGGTCACCAGGAAGGTGCCGACCACCGGCAGGATCTTGTAGCGGCCGGTGCGCTTGACGACCTGACCGGAGATCATCGAGCCGATCATGATGCCCAGCACCAGCGGCAGCATCAGCAGACCCGCCTCGGTCGGCGAATAGCCGCGCACCACCTGCAGATACAGCGGCACCATGCTGATCGCGCCGAACATCGCAATACCGACGATGAAACCGCCGATCATCACCACCGAGAAAGTGGAGTTCTTGAACAGCCGCAGCGGAATCAGCGCGGAGTCCTTCATCAGGTACTCCACCCCGATGAACAGCACCAGGCCCACCGCGCCGACGGCGTAGCAGATCACCGAATTGCCGGAACCCCAGCCCCAGGTGCGGCCCTGTTCGGCCACGATCAGCAACGGCACCACACAGATCGCCAGCGCGATCGCACCCCACCAGTCGACATTCAACTTCTGCCGCTGATGCGGGACATTGAGCACCTTGGCCACGACCGCGAGGGCGACCACGCCGATCGGCACGTTCACCAGGAACACCCAGCGCCAGCCGTCGATCCCCCACAGGGTGTCGTAATCGGAGAACAGACCGCCGAGCACCGGGCCGAGCACGGTCGAAGTGCCGAAGACCATCATGAAATAGCCCTGGTAGCGGGCCCGTTCACGCGGCGGGACGATATCGCCCACGATGGTCATGGCCAGCGACATCAGGCCACCGGCGCCCAAACCCTGGAACGCCCGGAACGCCGCCAACTCGTACATCGACGTCGCGAACGTACACGCCGCCGACCCCACCACGAAAATACCGATCGCCAGCAAATAAAACGGCTTACGACCATAAATATCGGCCAACTTGCCGTACAACGGCGTCGAAATCGTCGCCGTGATCAAATACGCCGTCGTCGCCCACGCCTGCTGATCGAAACCATGCAAACTATTCGCGATCCGGACAATCGCCACACTCACAATATTCTGATCCAGCGCCGCCAAGAACATCCCCAGCAACAAACCGGACAAAATAGTCAAAATCTGGCGATGCGACAGAGACGGTCGCACGTCCGCCGGCGGCGCGACGGTCGGAGCGTTCGGCTGCGCCGGCGGAGCCTCACTGGTCGAAGTCGTCATGTGTATGTAAGCCCTAATTCGAATCGGCTGTTGCAGTGGATTTTTCGGCTGTGGATTCCTCGATGCCGCTGACGAGCAGCTCGAGGAGATCGGTCAATCTGGCCCGTTCGTCGGCGGGCCACTCGGCCATCACCTCGGCCAGCCAGCGGTTGCGGTTTCGACGGTTCTCCTCGAAGACCCGCACCCCCTCGGCGGTGGGCGCCAGCACGCAGGCCCGGCCGTCCACGGGGTCGGCCCGGCGTTCCACCAGGCCGTGTGCCACCAGCGATCGAGTCTGCCTGCTGATGGTCGATGTTTCGGTATGCAGGGTGTCCGCCAGCTTCCCCGTCCGCTGCGGACCGTCGTGGACCAGGCAGAACAGTACAGAATAGGCCGATCGCTCCAGACCGTCCGGACCGTACTTGGCTATGTGCGATTTGGTTCTGCCGATCGCCCGCATCAACCGGATCAGCTGGCCGCCGAGTCGATCGGCCACATCCTGTTCGGTGACGCCGGCGCTGTGTTCGATGCCGTGCTCGCCCGGGCCTACATGGTTACGCAAGCTACCGCCTTCGGCCCGCGTGCTCACACGGGGATCACGGGCATCGACGACCATGACCGAGCTTCCTTCTCCCCACGACGCATTTGATTAGCATGTACAACTAGTTGCTGAGGCCAACTATACATACGTTCGGAACCCACTCGCACGTACCCCGGCCCACACCCGGGAACGCCGGGCCGGACACGCCGAGCGCAATCCGGACATCCCGTGATTACCGATGGTTTGCTCGAACTGTCGCATTTCCGACTCTGATCGATCGGCAAGTCGACGCGGAAGGACCGAGCTGACCATGTCTGCGCCAATCGAGCCCGCCCGAATTCCGGCCCAGCCGACAAATCAGACCCCGAACACCGCGGATTCCGCAACGCATTTTCCGGCCGCCTTCGCAGCGCCGATCGACTCGGCAACCTCGCCGCCATCTTTCGACCCCACTCGGATCGCAGGCCAAATTGTGACCGAGACGACACCGGCGCCTCAGCTTCGCCGCGCCGCTCTCGCCGCATTCTGCGCGCTGTGGCTGGTCGGCGCGCCGGTGGCCCTCGCCGCGACGGCCGGCGCCGACTGCGGGCCCGCGTGCGCCGACACCTCCGGATCGGCATCCGGTTCGGCCTCGGGTTCGGCGGGATCCTCCGGTTCCGCCACCGCGGGTCTGCTGCTGGGCCTGCCGATGAAGACGGTCGCCCTGACGATCGTCCCGGCTCCGCAGTTCCCGTCGTTCGACAACGTGATCACGCACGAGAGCAGCTGGAATCCGTTCGCGGTCAATCCGGAATCGGGCGCCTACGGTCTCGGGCAGGCGTTGCCGCCGGAGCGGATGGCCTCGCACGGGGTGGACTGGATGGTCAACCCGGTGACCCAGATCCGCTGGACCTACGACTACATGGTCGAGCGGTACGGCAGCCCCGACGGAGCCTGGGCGTTCTGGCAGTCCCACCACTGGTACTAGCTCTCGATTGTCGCCGGACCACTTCAACTGTCACAATCGAAGGCAGGGTTGCGAGCACTCTGAATGCTGTAACCCGCGAGGTCATACCCCCCGCGGGTGTCGAATTGACGAAAGGCATCGGCATGTTCGTGCGAGTTTTCGCCCTGTCGTTCCTGGTTGCCGCGGCGTCTCTAGTCGTCGCGCTGCTGTACGGCGGGCCGGAGGCCGTGGTGCTGGTCGCGGCCCTCGGCGTTCTCGAGGTATCACTGTCGTTCGACAACGCGGTGGTCAATGCCAGTGTCCTGCAGCGGATGAGCGCGTTCTGGCAGCGCATCTTCCTGACCGTGGGCATGGTGATCGCGGTCTTCGGTATGCGCCTGGTGTTCCCACTGGTGGTGGTCGCGATCGGGGCGCATCTGGACCCGATCGAGGCGCTGCGGCTGGCGATGAACCCTCCCGCCGGCGGCGCGCCGTTCTTTCCGGACGGCCGGCCCAGTTACGAGACGCTGCTCAACGACGCCAATCCGAAGATCGCCGCCTTCGGCGGCATGTTCCTGCTGCTGCTGTTCCTGAACTACATCTGCACCCAGCGTGAGGTCACCTGGCTGAGCTGGCTGGAGCGACCGCTGGCGCGGATCGGGCGGTTCTCGATGTTCACGGTGGTGATCGCGCTGATCGCGCTGGTACTCACCGCCGGTGTGCTCGCCCCCAACAACAAGGCCGACGTCGTCATGGTCTCCGGCGCTCTGGGCATGGCCACCTACTTCCTCGTCGACGGTCTCGGCGCGCATTTCGAGAACGAGCAGCCCGGCCAAGGCCCCTCGCGCGCCGCCGTTCTGACCGGGCGCGCCGCCTTCTTCGGCTTCATCTATCTGGAAGTGCTGGACGCCTCGTTCTCCTTCGACGGCGTGATCGGCGCCTTCGCCATCAGTGCGGATCCGATCGTCATCGCCTTGGGACTGGGTCTGATCGGCGCGATGTTCGTCCGTTCGATCACCGTCTACCTGGTGCGGCGCGGCACCCTGGCCGAGTACATCTACCTCGAACACGGTGCGCACTGGGCGATCGGCGCGCTCGCGGCGATCCTGCTGGTCTCCACCGGCCACCATCTGAACGAGGTGGTCACCGGCCTGCTGGGAGTGGGGATCATCGCCGCGGCCTACCTCAGCAGCATCGTCCACAACCGGCGCCACCCGGCGCCCGCCGCCACCGAGACCGAGCTGGAGCATCTGTCCCTCGGCGGGGACGAACTGACGCTGCGCGGCGACACCGGCAAGCTGTCCAGCCTCGACGCCGGGTTCCCCATCGATCGGGTCAGGCTGCCCGGCGACGCGCTGCCGCCGCGGGACAAGCTGAATACCGAAGCGTTCTGACGACTACTGCGCGAGTTCGCTGTCGACCCCGGTCGTATTCTCGGAGCATGAGGTCGCGGCCGCTGACACTGATCCAGGACGAACTCGTCGACTACGACAAGGCCATGGAGCGCATGGCCGAACTGGTGGAACAGCGCCAGCGCGATGAACGACCGGATACGTTGTGGCTGCTGAGCCACCCGCAGGTCTATACGATCGGGCGCCGGACGCCGAGTGCGCATCTCCCTGACCCCGACCACGGGATTCCGGTGGTCGAGACCACCCGCGGCGGGCAGCTCACCTATCACGGCCCGGGACAGCTGGTCGGATATCTCGTGGTGAAACTCGGGGACGGCGAGGGCGTGGTGGACTACATACGCGAGGTCGAGCACCGCCTGGTCGCCGCACTCGACCGGCTGGGCATCCGGGCGCAACGCCGCGACACCCCGCCGGGTTCGGAGCTGCTCACCGGCGTGTGGACCGTCGAGACCGGCCGCAAGATCGTCTCCATCGGCATGCGGCAGAGCCGCGGCGTCACCAGTCACGGATTCGCGCTGAACGTCGACGGCGATCTGGAGCCGTGGCAGTGGGCCGTCGCCTGCGGACTGCCCGATGTGGATATGACGTCGGTGCGGCGCGAACAGCCGGGCGCGCGAATGGATCAGGTCCGGCCGATCGTGGCGGAGGCGTTCGCGGCCGTCTGAGCCTCCGGCAGCCCGGAGTCCGCCAGTCGCAGTATCGACGCGGTTACCGCCGCGCTGTAGGCCCGGCTGGCCGGGGCCGGTCGGCGCGCCGGATAGTTCGAGCGGTGGGTCACCACGACGCCGTTGCCCAGCACCACGGTCGCGTCGGTGACGGTCGCCGCGCAGTTGCCACCGGCCTTGGCGGTCAGGTCGACCACGACCGCACCGTCCCCGAGCGCGTCGAGTGCGGTCCGGTCGACCAGCAGCGGCGCCCGTTGTCCACGGCGCACCGCGGCGCAGAAGACCAGATCCGGTTTGTCCGCGCGGATCCGCTCCAGGACCCAGGCGGCGTCGACCTCACCGGACCAGTGAAAAACATTGGGGCCCTGCGCATCCAGGGCCTGCCGCAGTTCGGGCCGGCGCCCCAGCACCACCGGCGGTTCGGCCCCGCAGGCGGCTGCCGCCGCGACGGCGGACAGTCCCGCCTGGCCGCACCCCAGGATCAGTGAGCGGATCGGCCGGCGCACGGTGCGCGGCACCAGCCGCCGGCCCGCGAGATAGGCCACGCTGCCGGCGATCCGGCTCATCGCCGAGAGCGCGTCCAATTCACCGGACTCGCGCGAAAAGAGTTCGAACGCAATCGATTCCACACCCAATTCACGCAGTTCGGCGATCTGCGGGGCTCGCCGCAGCGGGTCCTGGAAGCCGATCAGTGTGAGGTCCGGCCGCCGCGACATCGTGCGCAGATCGTGGGTCGTCGGCTTTACCCACGCCAGCACATCGCAGGCCGCGACCACGGTGCCGGGATCTATTGCGACGGCAGCCCCCGCGGACCGGTAGGCCGCGTCGCCGAAGCCCGCCGCCCGCCCGGCATTCGCCTCCACGACGACCCGCATCCCCGCCGCGGTCAGGCATCGCACACCGTCCGGTGTCAGCGCCACCCGCCGTTCCCGGGCGGCGGTTTCGCGCAGCACGCCGACGATCACGCCGGTGGCTCCGCGAGACCGCGCCGACGCAGGATGTCGCGGTAGGTGGCACCACCGGCCAGGTCAGCGACGAGCCCGCCGAGCCGGTCGAACAGTTCGTCGATCAACTCCCTGGACTCGGTGCCGGGGCCGCGCCGGGGCGCGAGGACGTTGAGCCGCACACCCCGCCGCGGTGATCCGGTGCGGCCCAGCGCGACGCCGTCGATTCCCGCGCCGGCCAGCAGCAGATCCTCCAATGCGGCACTGTCGCCCACCCCAGCCGCGTCCAGGAGGGCGGAATCGGCGACCACGGACAGGAACATGCTGGCCCCGGAACCCAGCGGCCGCAGTGTGTTCGATCCGAATTCGGCATTGATCGCCGCGATCCGCTCCAAGGCGGTGTCGAACTGTTCGCGCACCAGCTTGCGGTTGTGCTCGAAATACGCGTCGGGCGTATGGTCCAGCACCGCGCGCACCAGATGCGTACTCTCACGCTGAAAAGCGATCGTGAGTCGCGCCCGGATACGCTCCAGCCACCGCGAGTCCCCGGAGCAGGCCGCGCCGAGCTTGCACGGGCCGAAGGCGTTGTAGCCCTTGGAATTACCGGTGACGGTCACCATCCGGTCGTACAGCCGGACCGGGCCCTGCGCGGTCGGCACCTCCAGCGCGGCGAGCGGAATGTGCCCGCCGACGATCCGGTCGAAGGCCATATCGCAGACCACCGGAACATCGGCGGCGACCAGAACCGCCGCCAGTTCGCGCAATTCGTCCGAGGAGTACCGCGTGACGACGGGATTGCCCGGCAGCGTGAGCAGCACGGCACAGACGGCGTCACCGTGCCGTTCCAGTTCGCGGGCCAGTGCCATCGGATCGATCCGGAACGAGTCGTCCGGCGTCGCCTCCGGAACTACCACTCGCACATCGAATTTCGCGATGTGGGTGGCGAAGTTCTTGTAGAAGCCCTCGGGACAGACGATCACGCCGCCGGGCCGCACGACCGTGGCGATCACCTCCTCGAGCATCAGCATGCTCGAATACGGGCAGACGACAACCTCTTCGGGACGGACCCGGACACCGGTCACTCCGTCGGCGGGGCGGTGCAGCCGGTCGAACAGGTGGGCGGCGGCCGACTCCCGCAACTCCAGCGGTTGCCGCTTGTCGTAGTCCGGCAGGCCGCGGCGCCGGATCCGATGGGGCGCCAGATCGTTCCACGCCCGCCGCAGGGCGCGCGCCGCCGCCGGATCGATCTCGAATCCGGTCTCGCCGTGATAAGCGTCCAGCACACCGTGGTACCGGCGACCGGATCGGCCGAGAAACGGCACGCTCTCCGGCAGCTGCCGGCGCAGTTCCTTCTTGCGCTCCTCCGAACGCAGAATCAGCGCGGCGGCGGCGCGCTCGGCATGCCGGGGGCCGGTCGTCACAGCCGCCCTGTTTCCAGCGGCGCCTGGCCCGGCGTCGGGATTTCGTTCCACGCTCGAACGAGCGTCTCGCGGAACAGCTCCCGTCCCTCGCCGTCACCCAGACGCTCGAATCGGGCCAGTCGGGGATCGGCCAGCAGATCGTTGACCACGATCGCCGAACCGATGCGCCGCAGGTCGTAGAGCTTCTCGAAGCGCCGGACCGCGAATGCCACATCATGTTTGAGCACCGAGAAACGCGTCGCGACCCGGGTCTGCCGCGAATAGTCGTATTCCCCTACGCAGACGTATCGGTCGTCGACGACGAGCATGCTCTGCGCGTTGCGCGCGTGCTCACGCTTGACCAGCACACTCTCGACACCGGAGCGCGCCTGCCACCACAACTTGTCGTCGTAGGGCCACACATCCTCGATGCGATCCAGAACGTACATGCGCCGCACCGTGACTCGCGGCTCGTGCACCGAATCGGCGAGGCGCACGATCGCGGCGTGGTAGTCGTCGCCGACGTCACCACCGATGGTGCCCAGGTCGGCGGTGTGTATCGCGCGAACGGACTGCTCGGCCTGCTCCAGAATGGTCAGCCAGTCGTTGACCGTATTCCACTCCCACACCGTCGCACTGCGCGAAGGTATCTGCGCCAGGAGCTCTTCCGCGCGTTCGAGCTGGCGGGCGGCGATGAGGCGCAGCGGCTCCACCTCCTCGCGCGCACCCCGGGCGTCGAGCACGGTCTGGGCGATCGTCAGCACCCGATCCACCACCGCGGGGTCCTTGCCGAGGAGCACGTTGAAACGCATCCGCAGGTCGTAATGCCCGCCGGGTTCGGACGAGCCGGCGACGCCGTCCATCGGAAGTTCCTGCCCCAGCGCAGAACTCAGACGTTCCCGCAGCGGCAGCGGCGGCACCCGGGTGCCGTTCTCGATCTGCTGCACGAGGCTGCGTGAACAGTCCGCCTGTTTGGCCAGCGCGGCCTGGGTGAGACCGGACTCGATACGGAGTCGGCGCACCAGTTCGCCGATCCGTTCGCCACCGTCTGGGTCAGATTGTGTCACGATGCGGAATTCTAATCACATGTGGCCCATTGCATCATCAGCTAAACATCAATTTTTCATTACTCCGATGAACGCACCTCGAACACCGCTCGTCGATAACTCGAATGCGCTGGGCCCGCCGCGGATTCTGCCACAAGGCGCCCGAACTGCTTCCGCGAAGCCAACTTTCACCCCTTCGTACCCACCACTGGTAATCAATGCGGATATTCTCAGGGCATATCTGATTCAAGATGGGCATTGAGGTCTCGAAGATATCTCAGATAAGCACAGATGCTTAGTTGACAGCCCCGGAAAGCCGTCCTTAGCATTTAGCTATAGCCACCGGCTCTCCGTTTATCGGAGCGGCAATGACCGCCGCAGCGGCCGGCTTGGTGGAAGGGGAATGCCATGACGCTTCATATCACCGACTGGTTGATGACCAGCGATGTCACCCCGGAATCTGCCCAGCGTCTGCCCTCACTTCCCGGGCAGTGGCTGCTGAGCTGGCTGCCCGGCGAGCTTCTGACCCAGGAGCAGGCGCTGAGCGGCATGATCGTCGACGAGATCCTGTCCGATCCGGCTTTCGTGGACGACCTCGGGGCCGTCGAGATGGCCACCCTGCACGCCGCCGAACTCGGCATCACCCTGGACGAGGCGGTGATCCGGCTGTGTGCCCGGGTCCTCGAGCGCACCGCCCTGCGATCCGGCGAAATCGGACCGGACGATATCGAGCCCGGGGATATCGGGCCGGGCGACAGGGGGGCGAGCACCACCGAATACGGCCCGGTCCGAGGCCACCCACACCTACCGCACGCCCACCGCACCCCGGTCTCGCCGCACCGGCCGCGGCATACCGATCACGATCTGTCGGCGGCGCCGTCGTAGCAGAGCCGCAGGTCGTGGGCGCTCCGCTCGCCGTCGACCGCGACGCGCGCACTGGCGGGCGGATAGCCGCGACCCACCACCGTGTAGTCCCCGGCGGGAAGATCGTCGATCCGGTAGCGACCGTCGCCGTCCGTCAACGCGGCGGCCACCACCGTGCCGCCCGAGTCCAGCACCGCGACGTGGGCATGGGCGACCGGGCCGCGCTCGGAGCGCACCCGGCCCGACAGCACCGCCGTCGGCGCGAGTTCGATGTCATAACGCAGCATGCCGGTCGCGGGCACGGTCAACGTCGTGGCATCGGGCCTGCGATGTCCGGCGACCGCGACCAGGGTGTAGGTGCCGGCGACGATGCCGTGACAGGCGTAGGCGCCGTCGGGTCCGGTCACCGCCGCACCGACGACCTCCCCCCGCCGATCGGTCAGCGTGACGGTCACGTCCGCGAGGGGCCGGCCCGGCCCCTCGGTGACGATGCCGGACAGCTCCCCGGCGCCCAGCAGGGTGAGGTCGGCCGTCTGCGGCTCGGCACCGATCGCGACGTTCACCGCGGCGGGCTGATGCCCCTCGGCGGAAACGATCAGCACATGGTTCCCCTGGTCCGGCGCGCTCAGGCGGTAGGCGCCCGCGCCGTCGGTCGCGGCTCGGGAAACCTGATGTCCCCGTTGGTCGATCAGGGTCAGCGCCGCGCCGGATACCGGTTGCCCGTCTTCGCGGTGAATGCGTCCGGACAGGGGCGCGTCGCCGGCGCTCTCCGGGAACGCGGCGTGCGCCCCCGTTCCGGCGGGTGCCGGTTCCGGCCGGGCGGCTCCCTCGTCGTCCTCCCACAACGGCTCTCGCTCCCAGGCCTCCGGCTCCGACCCGGCCGTCTCGGCGTCGTCGTCGGGCGCCGTGTCGAGGTCGAGCACGGTCGGCTCGTCCGGTGCCGACTCCGCGCGCTGCGGCTGCGCCGGTGGCGTCGGACTGTCCTGCAGCGGAATCTCTTTCATGAACAGCAACACCACACAGGCCAGCAACGCCACCCCGGCAGCGGCGTAGAAGACGCCGTGCAGGGATTCGGTGAAGCCGATGAGAATCGGATCGCGCACCTGCGCCGGCAGCGCCGCGATGCCGCTGGTGTTGGCCTGCAACTGGTCGAGTTTCCCGGCGTCGAATCCGGGTGGCAGCACACCACCGAAGGCGTCGATGATCTTGTGCGGCAACAGATTGAACAGAATCGTCAGGAAGACCGCGACACCCAGCGTGCCCCCCATCTGCCGGAAGAATGTCGCCGACGCCGTGGACACACCCATATCCGACCGCGGACCGGCATTCTGCGCCGCGATGATCAACGTCTGCATACAGCCACCGAGTCCGAAGCCGATGACCGCGCTGTACACCAGCGGTTGCCAGAGCGGGCTGTCGTAATGCACCTGCGCGTACAGCGCCGCCCCGCACGCGATGACGAAAGTACCCAGCACGGGCAGGATCTTGTACCGGCCGGTGAGCTTGGTGATCTGCCCGGCGATCAGCGAGCCGATCATGATGCCCAGCACCAGCGGCAGCATCAGCAATCCCGCCTTGGTGGGCGAATAACCACGCACCACTTGCAGATACAGCGGCACCATACTGATCGCGCCGAACATCGCGATACCGACGATGAAACCGCCCAGAATGGTGATGGAGAACGTCGAATTCCGGAACAGCCGCAACGGAATCAGCGCGGCGTCCTTCATCAGGAATTCCACGAGGAGGAACAACACCAGGCCGGCGGCGCCGATCCCGTAGCAGAGCAGCGCCCGCGGCGATTCCCAGCCCCAGCCGCGGCCCTGTTCGGCGACGATCAGCAACGGCACCACACAGATCGCCAGCGCGATCGCGCCGAACCAGTCCACGCGATGCCGCTGCCGCTCGTGCGGCACGTTGAGCACCTTCGCGACCACGGCCAGCGCGAGCACGCCGATCGGCACATTCACCAGGAACACCCAGCGCCAGCCGTCGATCCCCCACAACGTGTCGTAATCGGAGAAGAAGCCGCCGAGCACCGGGCCGGCGACCGTCGCGGTGCCGAACACCATCATGAAGTAGCCCTGATACCGCACGCGTTCGCGAGCGGGCACGATATCGCCGATGATGGTGAACGCCAAGGACATCAGGCCACCGGCGCCCAAACCCTGGAACGCCCGGAACGCCGCCAACTCGTACATCGACGTCGCGAACGTACACGCCGCCGACCCCACCACGAAAATACCGATCGCCAGCAAATAAAACGGCTTACGCCCATAAATATCGGCCAACTTGCCGTACAACGGCGTCGAAATCGTCGCCGTGATCAAATACGCCGTCGTCGCCCACGCCTGCTGATCGAAACCATGCAAACTATTCGCGATCCGGACAATCGCCACACTCACAATATTCTGATCCAGCGCCGCCAAGAACATCCCCAGCAACAAACCGGACAAAATAGTCAGAACCTGCCGATGCGAGAGTGTGCCCGGCGCGGCGCCCGGGGCCGGCTGCGCCGCCGGCTCCCGGGTGGTCGAAGTGGTCATATTTCCAAGCCCTGTTTCGGTTCGGCCGTCGATGGCGGGGTTGATTCGATACCGCAGTTGAGCCGGTCGAGCAATGCGATCAGCGTGGACCTGTCCGCGTCTGGCCAATCGGCCATCACCTCGGCGATCCAAAGGTTGCGCAAGCGCCGATTCTCGGCGAACACCCGGACACCCTCGTCGGTCGCGGCCAGTACGCATGCCCGGCCGTCGATCGGATCGGCGCGACGCTCGACCAGGCCGTGTGCCACGAGAGATCTGGTCTGCCGGCTGATGGTGGAGATCTCGGCGTGCAATTGCTCGGCCAGCTTGCCCGTCCGCTGCGGTCCGTCGTGAACCAGACAGAAGAGCATGGCGTAGGCGAGCTTCTCCAGTCCGTCCGGGCCGGTCTTGGACAGCTGCGTCTTGGCGCGATTCACCGCGCGTACGAACCGGATCAGTTGGGCGCCTAGTCGATCGGCGTCGTCGAGCGCTGTGGCAGTGACGGTGCGGTCAAGGCCGGCAGCGGTCATCGGGTGTCCCCTTTTCCCAGATCTGCAGACTTGCTTAGCGCGTACAAGTAGTTGCCGACGCCAACTATACAGACGGCGTACGGCGGTGGTTCATTTCGTTCAGAACAGGGTCATCGGCTCGATCGGCGCCGGATCCACGAGGGCCGGCAGTTCCGCGCCGGCGGACCGCACGTCATCGTAGAACCGCCGGGCCAGCAGTAGCGAATCCGCATTGTCGGGAGTGTGGACGAATACCGTCGGCGACCGCCCTTCCCGCAACCACTCGACGACGAGGTCGCGCCACGGCCGCCAGCCGGCGACGGTCGCCTCGACATCGTCGTTGCCGTGATACCGCACGATCGGATAGTCGGTCAGTGCGCGCAAGCGGCGCGGCAGGCGCGGCTTCTTCGCGCTCGCCTCGTACTCGGCCGGGCTGCGCGACGGTGCGGCGAACAGGGTGGTGGTGTCGAACGGAATCCATTCGGCACCAACCCGTTCCAGCACGTACTCCAGCCGGTCGGCCGCCTCGGGATCGGCGAAGAACGCGCGGTGGCGCACCTCGACCGCGCAGCGGTACCGGCGCGGCAGGCGCTGCAGCAGTCCGGCGAGCACGCCGAGATCGTCCGGCCCGAACGAGGCCGGCAATTGCGCCCAGAGCGCGTGGATGCGCGGCCCCAGCGGTTCCACCGCGCGCAGGAATTCCGCCAATTCCGTTTCCGCACCGCGCATCCGGCGTTCGTGGGTGATGGTCCTCGGCAGCTTGAGCACGAATCGGAAATCCTCGGGCGTCTGCTCGACCCACGACCGCACGGTGGCCGGACTCGGCGTCGCGTAGAAGGTGGTGTTGCCCTCCACCGCGGTGCAGTACCGGGCATAACCGCCCAGTCGCCGCCGCGAATCCGGCTGATACGCGCGCCACGCCTCGTGGGTCCACTGCGCGCATCCGACCGAGAGTGTCATGGTGTCGACGGTAACCGCCCGCGGTGACAGGGAACGCGGGGCAGCTCAGTCCTGCCGCGTGCCACCGCGGAAGAACAGGATCTGGTCGCCGTAATCGGCCAGGGCACGCGCCTGCCCCGCCTGCCGGATTCCACTGGCGGGCAGGTTGGTCAGCTTGGCGAACATGCCGGAGTTGCCGAACGCCGCCCGGACCTGGGTTTCGGAGGCGTAGTCGGCGCCGTAGTCGGCGAGCATCGCGAAGTCCAACGGCGCCAGCGGAGTATCCAGCGGCTCCTGTCCGGCCGGGCGGCCCAGAGCGGCGAACTGTCGCGCGGCACCGTCGGCGTACCAGCACAATTCGTAGGTCAGATTCTCGATGGTGTTGACCGCGAGCACCGGCCACTGCCGCGAAAGCCGCAGCGCCAGAGGGTTTTTCCCGGTGGGCGCGAGTTCCCAGAACAGGCTCAGCACATGCACCCAGCTGCCCGCGCGCTGCAGCAGCACCACATCGTCATCGAGGTTCGGAGCGGCGTTGAGGACGGGATCGGGCATATGCCAATGGGTTTCGCCGACCCCGGCGAAGGCGCTGCTGTCCACCGGATGCGCGCCGTCGGCGGCATAGGCCTCGATCACCGCCGCGCGCACCCGGGCCACCGCGTCGGCGGCGGCGCAGCGCACGCTCAACGCACCGTAGGAGGTGGCGATCTCCATGGGCTTGGACGGCGGGTCCGCCAGCGCACCGGCGGCGAGGGGTTTGAGCCCGACCAGGCCGAGCTTCCAGTTGATCTCCTCGATCGTGGTCAGATCGCCGGCGGTTTGGTAGAGGATCTGCTGCTGGGTGAGATATCCGGCGCGTTCGAGCGTCGGGCATTCCAATTTCACCAGGGCGCCATGGGTTTTGCTGGTGAATTCGAGTTCGTCGATCGAGGTCTCACGCAACCGCGTGGTCATCTCCGGCGTGGTCCACGCGGAATACCGTTCGCGATACATCGCCAGCGCCTGTTTGCGCGCGCGGCCGATCATCAGGGTGCGCAGCAGCATGTTCAGGCTGGCCAGATAGCGGCCCGCCTGATCGGGATTGGCGGCGAACAGGCCCGCGCGAATACGCACCGCCTCTGCACTGGCCGCCACCGCCGACTCGGGATCCAGCCGGCACAGCCACACCCCGCATTTGGACAGACCGTCGGCGCACACCCCGGCCGCCATCGGATAGTTCTGCGCCACTTGGTGATACGCGTCGCAGGCCTGGCGGATGGTCGCGGTGGCCAGTTCACGATGGCCGATGGTGCGGGCGGCCTGTTCGAACAATCGCAACGCCTCGGTGACCTGCCCGGCGAATTGCGCGGTCACATGACCGGCGGTCAGCCAGTGCAGCCGGATCAGCACCGCCTCCTGGGCGGGTTCCAGCGCTGCGGGCGCGCGGTCGCGGTCGGCGCCTTCGGTCTTGGTGTCCAGGCAGGCCTTGGCCAGCTCGCACAGCGACGTCGCCAGGCGCAGTTCGGCCTCGGCCGATCGTTCCTGAGCGGCGGCCCGTCTGTGGTCGGCCACCTGCTGTTCGATCGCGCTCAGCGCACTCGCCATCCCAACTCCCGCATCACCTTCCACATACGGTCGTCGACCGGCCGCATCGTGCCGTGCCGAGTCTGCCACATCCGGGGACCGCGCAGCAGCCGACGACGCCCGCGTGCCGCGCCGCCGCCGGGCCGCAGACCGCCCGCAGACCGGGCCCACTCTCGGAAAAGAAGCGAATCGGTGTTAACTTATAGCAGAACCTCGAGTAACTTTGATCGATCGGAGTGGCTATGACCACGGCAGTCGTCGTCGATGTCGTCCGGACCCCGTCCGGTAAGGGAAAAACCGGTGGCGGCCTGTCCCAGGTCCACCCGGCCACCCTGCTGGCCGGAGTGCTGTCCGACCTGGTCGCACGCAACGACCTGGATCCGGCGCTGGTCGACGATGTGATCGCCGGCTGCGTGACGCAGAGCGGGGAACAGGCGTTCAACATCGCCCGTACGGCGGTGCTCGCGGCCGGATTTCCGGAGGCCGTCCCCGCTACCACCGTCGACCGCCAGTGCGGCTCCAGTCAGCAGGCCGCGCACTTCGCCGCTCAGGGCGTGATCGCCGGCGCCTACGACATCGCCATCGCCTGCGGTGTGGAGTCGATGTCGCGGGTGCCGATGTTCTCCAACGGCCAGGGCGCCGACGCCAATCGCGGTCCGATCGCCCATCGCTACCCCGAAGGGCTTGTGCAGCAGGGTATTTCGGCAGAGGTGATCGCCGCGCGGTGGAAGTTCGACCGCGCCGCACTGGACGAATTCGCGGCCCGGTCGCACCGGCTGGCCGCCGAGACCGCCGCTTCGGGCGGGTTCGATCGCGAGATCGTCGCGGCCGGAACCCTGCAGGCCGACGAGACCATTCGCCCGTCCACCACGGTCGAGGGCCTGGCCGGTCTGCGTCCCGCCTTCGCCGACGACCAGTACCTGGCCCGCTTCCCCGAGATCGACTGGTCCATCACGCCGGGCAACTCCTCCCCGCTCACCGACGGCGCCTCCGCGGCCCTGATCATGAGTGAGGAAAAGGCCGCCGCACTCGGCCTGCGCCCGCGCGCCCGCTTCCATTCCTTCGC
This sequence comes from Nocardia sp. 852002-51101_SCH5132738, assembly GCF_001665695.1. NCBI lineage: Bacteria > Bacillati > Actinomycetota > Actinomycetes > Mycobacteriales > Nocardiaceae > Nocardia > Nocardia sp. 852002-51101_SCH5132738. Next base: position 77,685 of record NZ_LZML01000157.1, read on the forward strand.
CGTCACCGGCGACGACCCGCTGCTGATGCTGACCGCGGTCGTCCCCGCGACCCGGAAAGTGCTGGCGCGCGGCGGCCTGTCGATCGACGACATCGACGCCTACGAGGTGAACGAGGCCTTCGCGCCGGTCCCGCTGGTGTGGGCGCACGAACTGAACGCCGACCCGGCCAAGCTGAACCCCCGCGGCGGCGCCATCGCACTGGGGCATCCGCTCGGCGCCTCGGGCGTCCGCATCCTCGCGACGCTGGTCAACCACCTCGAACAGTCGGGTGGCCGCTACGGCCTGATGACCATGTGCGAGGCCGGTGGTCTCGCCAACGCCACCGTCATCGAACGACTCTGAGGATCGATCGGATCACGTGTGCCGGTCGGCGTCCCCGACGCCGACCGACGCACGCTACCCGCGGCGCCGGCAACTGTCGGGCACGATATGCCCGGCGGTTACCAGCGCGTCGAACGCCGCCTGCTTGATACCGCAGCCGTCGGTCGAACAATCGGTGTGCAACTGCATCACCTGATGCGCACGCTCCACTGTCAATGGCCGGGTGGGCGCCGAATGTGCCATCACCACAATGAGATAATCGGTAGACAACTCCATGACATTGCCCCATATCCGGTTCTACATGTTGATGTAGCTACACGGTAACTCCGCAACGGGGTGTCGCCGACGGACAAGTACCGGACAATCCGGTGCCCAGAGGACATCTCAACGGGCACACGAGGATTGCCTCACCTAATCAGCCTCCCCCGCTCCGCCACGGCTAGTCGTCGGAGACGTCCGGGAATGCCTGCTGGCGGTGGCCGCCGCGCAGGGTTCCCGTCAGATATGCGGCCTTACAGGCACGTCGGGCGATCTTCCCGCTCGACGTGCGCGGAATCGATCCGGCCGGCACCAGGAGCAGTTCGCGCACGATGACCCCGTGGCGCGCCGAAATCGCCGCCCGCACCACCTCCGCCACCGGCCCTGTATCGAGTTTCGCTGTGCCACTTCCCCGTTCGGCCACGATTACCAGATGTTCGCCTCCGTCCCCGGAGGCGGCGAGTTCGGCGGGCAGCTCGTCACCGCGAACCGAGAACGCCGCCACGAAACCCGGCCGCAGTGCGGCCGACGACTCCTGTGCCGACATCTCCAGATCCTGCGGATAGTGGTTGCGCCCGTCGACGATCACCAGATCCTTGACCCGGCCGGTGATGTACAACTCGCCGTCGTGATACACGCCGTAGTCCCCGGTGCGCATCCAATATGCCTGTGGCGCAGCGCCTTCGGCACGGCTGGCGGCGGGCTGCCGGGCGCTGAGCCGATTGTGGAAGGTCGCCTCGGTCTCCTCGGCACGGCCCCAGTAGCCGATGCCCATGTTCTCCCCGTGCAACCAGATCTCGCCCACCCGGCCGTCCGGCAGTTCGGCGCCGTTGTCGTCGACGATCACCGCCCACTGTGAACGCGCCACATATCCGCAGGACACCTGTGCCACGGCGTCTTCCGCGTCCGGGGCGACCTCGACGAGGTCTCCGGCATTGAGGCGGGTGCGGTCGGCGTAGACGACCCGCGCGGCGTCCTCACGCCGGGTGGCCGACACGAACAGGGTGGCCTCGGCCATCCCGTAACACGGCTTGATCGCCGTCTTCGGCAATCCGTAGGGCATGAAGGCATCGTTGAATTTCGCCATCGACGACACCGACACCGGCTCACTGCCGTTGATCAGACCGATCACATTCGACAGATCGAGGTGCTCACCCGCCTTCGGGCGTCCGCGCGTCGCGGCGTGCTCGAACGCGAAATTCGGTGCGGCGGCATAGGTTGCGGCGCCGTCGGAGGCGGCGGCCAACTCCTTGATCCAGCGATAGGGCCGCCGGACGAACGCACTCGGCGACATGATGGTGATGAACTTGCCGCCGATCGCCGGCAGAATCACACACAGCAGGCCCATGTCGTGGAACAGCGGCAACCAGGTGACGCCGCGGGCGGTTTCGTCGATGCCGAGCGCGTCGATCATCTGCAGCAGATTCGTGCCGACCGAGCGATGCGTGATCTCCACGCCGGCGGGCGTGCGGGTGGAACCGGAGGTGTACTGCAGATACGCGACGCTGTCGATATTGATATCCGGTTCGGTCCAGCCCGCGCCGACGCTGTCGGGAATCGCGTCGACGGCGATGATGCGCGGACGCTGACCCGTCGGCATGCCGCGGAAGAATTCGCGCACCCCGGCCGCCGCGGAACTCGCGGTCAGAATCGCGGTCGGCCGGCAGTCGCCGAGGACGGCGTGCAGCCGGTCGGTGTGGCCGGGTTCGTCCGGATCGAACAGCGGTACAGCGATATTGCCCGCGTACACCGCCGCGAACATCGCCACCACGTAGTCCAGGCCCTGCGGCGCCAGAATGGCCACTCGATCCCGCGGCCGGGTCACCTGCTGCAACCGGGCCGCCACCGCCCGCAACCGCGCACCGAACTGACGCCAGGTTAGCTCGTGGTACTCACCGTCGCGCTCGCGCGAATAGTCGATGTAGCGGTAGGCCAGCTCGTCCCCGTTCGCCGCACTGTGCTTGTCGACGAATTCGATCAGGGTCGCATCGCCCAGGATCTTGATGTTGCCGTGTTCGTCCAGATAGTCATCGAAGGTCTCGCCGATCATTCCCTCATCCTTTTCACGCACGAACGTCACGCACGAACAGTCACGCAGGAACGAAAGCCCGGAGCCCGCACTCGGCGGAGCTCCGGCGGGCAACTCAATACCGGCCGAAGGTCAACGACACGTTGTGGCCGCCGAATCCGAAGGAATTGTTGACCGCGTAGTCGATCCGCCCCGCCCGGGCCTGGCCCTTGACGATGTCCAGATCGACATCCGGATCCTGGTTGTCCAGGTTGAGGGTGGGCGGGACGACGCAGTCGCGAATGGACAGCACCGTGAGCACCGATTCCAGTGCCCCGACGGCGCCGATGGAATGTCCCAGCGCCGATTTCGGCGCGTAGACCGAGGCGTGATTGCCGACCGCCGCGGCGATGGCACGGGCCTCCGCGGTGTCGCCGATCGGGTTGGCGGTGGCATGCGCGTTCACATGTCCCACATCGGTTTTCGACAATCCGGCGGTCTGCAGCGCGCGGGTGATGGCCCGCGCCGCGCCCGTGCCGTCCGGATCCGGCGCCACCAGGTGGAAACCGTCGGAGGTGAGGCCGGCGCCGAGCAGCCGGGCATGCACGGTGGCGCCGCGAGCCCGGGCGTGTTCCTCGGATTCGAGCACCATCATCGCGCCGGCCTCACCGAAGACGAATCCGTCACGATCGGTGTCGAAGGGACGCGAGGCGCGTTTCGGATCGTCGTTGCGCGTACTCATCGCCCGCATCATGGTGAACGCGGCGATCGGCACGGCCTGGATCGACCCCTCCACACCGCCGGTCACGACCACGTCGGCGTCGCCCATCACGATCATCTTCCACGCGTTGGCGATGGCCTCCGACCCCGAGGAACACGCCGAAACGGGGGTCGCGATACCGGCTTTGGCGCCCAATTCCAGCCCGACCACCGCGGCCGCGCCGTTGGGCATGATCATCTGGACCGCGAGCGGGCTGACCCGGCGATATCCGCCGTTGGCCATCTTGTCCTTGACGTCGATGAGCGCCTCCACACCACCGAGCCCGGTGCCGATGGAGACGCCGAGCCGCACCGGATCGACCTCGGGCGCACCGGCGTTGCGCCACACCTCACGCCCCAGCACCAATGCCATCTGCTCGACGTAGGACAGCCTGCGGGTCTCCTCACGGCTCAGAACGGTGGACGGAACGACCTTGAGGTGACCGCCGATGCGGACCGGAAGTTCGAACTGGTCGATGAAACCGTCGTCGAGTACGTCGATTCCGCTCTCACCGTTCAACAGTCCCTTCCACGTGGAGTCGACATCACCGGCGATGGACGTGGTCGCGGCCAGGCTGGTGACGACGACGTCGCGGTAGCGCATACGGCTGGAAACCGTCATTCTCGGCTCACTTTCGACAGGCAACACTGCGGAACAGGGGCAACACTGCGGCGAATACAAGCTGGAGCGACAACGGTGGCGGTGGAGCGGCTACATTAGCGAGACGAAACACGACCGGCACAGCCCTGAGTGCCACCCGGCAACCCGGTCGTGACTGCACTGTACCGGTTTCCTCCCGCAGCGTCGCACGGCGATCCACAACGAGGAAGGGCAACACCGTGGTCAGGAATCTCACCCAACTCGAGTTGCTACTGGAACTCGAGCCCGTGGCGGAGAGCAACGTGCATCGGCATCTGTCGATGGCGAAGACGTGGCATCCGCACGACTACGTCCCGTGGGATGCGGGACGCAATTTCGCGGCCCTCGGCGGAACCGATTGGGACCCCGCCCAGTCACGGCTGAGCGAGGTCGCCCGCGCCGCGATGGTCACGAATCTTCTCACCGAGGACAATCTGCCGTCCTACCATCGCGAGATCGCCGAGAACTTCTCCACCGACGGCGCCTGGGGAACCTGGGTGGGACGCTGGACGGCCGAGGAGAACCGGCACGGCATCGTGATTCGCGACTATCTGGTCGTGACCCGCGCGGTCGACCCCGTGGCCCTGGAACGGGCCCGGATGGTCCACATGACCAACGGTTACGACGCGATGAAACTCGTGCGCGAAAGCGACAAGGCCAGCGTGGTGGAGCGGGCCGACACCGGATTCCTGCACTCGGTCGCCTATGTGACCTTCCAGGAACTGGCCACCCGCGTCTCACATCGCAACACCGGGAAGGTCTGTGACGATCCGGTCGCCGACCGCATGCTGGCGCGCATCTCCGCGGACGAGAACCTGCACATGATCTTCTACCGCAATATGTGCGCGGCGGCTTTGGATCTGGCGCCCGACCAGGCGCTGGAGGCGATTTCCGATATCGTGTGCAATTTCCAGATGCCGGGCGCCGGAATGCCGGATTGGCGGCGCAACGGCGTGCTGATGGCAAAACACGGAATCTACGATCTGCGCCAGCATCTGGAGGAAGTGGTGATGCCGGTGTTGCGCAAGTGGAATGTGTTCGATCGCAACGACTTCACCGCGCGCGGCGACCGGGCCCGCAATACCCTCGGGGAATTCCTGGAGAAACTGCGAAACGATTGTGCGCGTTTCGAAGAACAGCGGGACCGGGCGCTGGCCCGGGCGGCCCGCAAACGGGAGCTGGTGGGCTCCCGGTCGTGAGCGGCGGCAGCGCCGCGGTGTAAGCGACTGCATCCCCGAGCATTTCGATTGGGTTTCGAAAGCGACAGAGCGGCAGAACACATTGCCAGAAAATAGCCGCGGGTGCACACTGGGAGTTATGACCGCTTCACCCCGCGCTGCTCACTCCACGGACCGCGAAACCGTGGCGCTGATCGACGCATCCCATCCCGTCGTGCACGTCGAATTCCGGATCGGCGATCCGCACCGGCAAGCCAAGATGCGCGCGGTCATGGACCGGCTGCGCGTGGGAAACCGGTTCCGGAACCGTTGATTTCGCCTGCCGCCCCGACCGCCCGCTAGACCGCGATACCGACCAGGTGGCCGACCACATAGGTCGTCGCCATCGCCAGCGCACCGCCCGCCAGCACGCGAATCGTCGCGCGCCCCACCGGCGCCTGCCCCAGACGGGCGCCGATGGCGCCGGTCGCGGCCAGTGCCACCAGAACCGCCGTCGCGGTGACCGGAACCCGGATCGCCGCCGGTACCAGCATGGCCAGCAGCGGCAGCAGCGCCCCGATGGTGAACGCCGAGGCCGACGAAAGCGCGGCATGCCGCGGGTTGGTCAGTTCGCTCGGATCGATGCCCAATTCGGCCTCGGCATGGGCGGCGAACGCGTCCTTGGCCGTCAACTCCTCGGCGACCTTCCACGCGGTGGCCGGCGTCAGGCCCTTGCCCTCGTAGATGGCGGCCAGCTCGGCGAGTTCACCCGCCGGGTCCTCGGCGAGTTCCCGCCGTTCCACGTCCAGCACCGCGCGCTCACTGTCGCGCTGTGTGCTCACCGACACATACTCGCCCAATGCCATCGACACCGCGCCCGCCGCGAGTCCCGCGACGCCCGCGGTGACGATCGCCGACGTCGACGTAGTGGCGGCCGCCACACCCACGACAATCCCTGCGACGGAGACGATTCCGTCGTTGGCACCCAGCACCCCGGCCCGCAGCCAATTCAGTCGTACCGACAAACCCGGTCCGTGAGTTTCCGGCCGGACCACACTCTCCATTACCGCCGTATCCGCTTGCACCAGACAAAAATAACCCGGCCGCCTTTTCCTCGCCAGCAAAGAAAGGCTGCCCGAATTTAGGTAAACCATTGCACAGGAAGGTATCCCATACCTTATTTCGAAAAGCCGGAACACTCCGCCGATTATCGTGCCGGATATCGAATTGCGTTCGTCGCCAAGACTTTCGGCGATGTCGCCCGGCAGGACCCGCACGGGTTGCGGCGCTGTCCGATTCGCGTCGATCGCCCGGGGACCGGGGGCGGTCCCGGCCGGGTGGTGTGCGCCACCCAGCCATGAGAGGGCCGGATTGCGGGGTGATTGCGACTCTCGGCGCTTACACTTTGCGAGACCAACTGGAAAGGGACTGGCGCAGAATGGACGCGGTCGTCACGGAAGTTGCGGTCGAAGGTAAGCGGCTCATCGACGAGGTGTGGCTGGGGCGGATCAGTCGCGAGCAGGCGGTACATCGGTTCGTGCAGGTGGGCGACGGTTTGGTCGAGTTCGACACGGCCGCCGACATCGTCGACGACGGACTGGCCTGGCTCGATTCCCACGCCTCCCGGCTACGACTACTGGCCTGGTGCTCCTGGCTGGAACTACCGGTCTTCGGCGGCCTGGCCGTGCTCGGCGTGCTGACCGAGGACTACCTGTCCACCGGATTCTCGCTGATCCTGCTGGCCGCCCTGCAATTGGTGCACCGGCACATCGGTCCGCCCCGGCCGCCGATCCGGCGGCGGCAGCGCAGCATCTGAGCGCGCGGATTTCCAGCGCCGATACGCCTCCGGCAGACACCGCGCGCACGGCCGGTATCCGGCGGCGACGGCGGTGGCCTCGTCGGCGAAGAACACCCGGTATGCGGCGTAGTTGCCGCGGCGCAGGGCGCGCAGTGCCGCCGGGCAGTCCAGCCGCCCGTAGATGCGCTGACGCCGATGCCCGCCGACCGTGCCCGCGGTCGGGCTGCGGTACGGCACGGCGTCGGAGCCGAGCAGCACGTAATACCGCGCCGGAGCACGGTCCCCGTCATCCATCGACACCCCTGTCGACGCCGCCCTCACGCATCGTGGAAAACGAGGCCGAGGGTATGGCGGTGCCCGCTGCGCACCACGCTCACGCCGTGGCGCATGGGCGCGGCCGACCAGCCGCGGGCGGACCGTACCGGGCGCTCGCGGGTGGTGAAGACCAGCCCGTGCCCCTGCGGCAGAGTGACTGCCGCGCCGCGGGATTGGGCGCGCGGGCGCTGTTCGACCATCAGGAATTCGCCGCCGGTGTAGTCCGAGTCGGCGGCATCCAGTCCGACCACCACCTGCAGTGGAAAGATCATGTCGCCGAAGAGGTCTCGATGCAGCGCGTTCCAATCGCCCGAGCCGTAGCGCAGCAGAATCTGCGCCGAGCGGTTCTGCCCGGCCCGGTGGCACTGGGCGATCCAGTCGTCCAACTCGTCCGGCCACGAACCGGGACGGCCCAGTCGTTGCGCCCACATCCGCGCGATGGGCAGCAGTTTCGGATACAGCGCGGCGCGCAACTCGGAGACCACCGGAGGCAGATCGTGGGTGAAGTAGCGATATTCGCCGGACCCGAAACGGTGGCGCGACATCTCGATGGTGGAGCGGAAGCGGTGGTCCTCGCCGTACAGGGCCGCGAGCGAGCGGCATTCGTCCGCGCTCAGCAGGCTGCCACTGAGCGCGTACCCGTGCTCGTCGAGGTCCTCCGCCATCCGCGTCCAGTCCTGCGCATCCACCCGAGCGCCGAACGACGTCGCGGTGAGCCCCGGTCCGGTCGGTGCCGGACCGTTTTCACGCGGCATGTTCGAGCTCCAGCAGTTGCCGCTTGCGCTCGAGTCCGCCCGCGTAGCCGGTCAGGCGGCCGTTCGCGCCGATCACCCGGTGGCACGGTCGCACGATCAGAACCGGGTTGGCACCGATCGCGGCCCCGACCGCCCGCACCGCAGCCCGCGGCGCACCGACCCGGGCTGCGATGTCACCGTAGGTCACCGTGCGGCCGTACGGGATGTCGTCGAGCGCCTGCCACACCCGACGCCGGAATTCGCTGCCCTCGACCGCATAGTCGAGTTCGAAGCGGGTGCGCTGCCCGGCGAAGTAGCTGTCTAGCTGGCACACGACCGATTCGAACGGTGCGCGATCCTCGGCCCAATCAGGTTGCGCTACAGCACCTTTCCCGCCCGCGATGGACAGGGCGGTGAGGGCGACACCACCCGGGCGCACCTCGCCGACGAGCATGAGCTCACCGAGCGGACTCGCCGTCGTCGTGTAGACCGTCATTGCTGATCCTTTCGGTATTCGATCCGTACGCTCCCCAATCTGCCGGAGCCCCGGATCGAATACCGGCGGAAATCCGACATCGCGTCCGAACCGCGCGGCGGGTGCGCGCATTGCGGGAATGAAATGATTCGCGCAGGCGTCGGACCGGATATGCGACTCCCCGATTCCGCGCGCGAATTCGTCGGCGCCGGCGCCAACGCGACCCTGGTCACCCTGAACGCCGACGGCAGCCCGCAGATTTCCGTCGTCTGGGTGGCGTTGCAGTCCACTCCCGAGGGCGACGAGCTGGTCAGCGCACATCTCGGCGAATATCTGAAGGTGCGCAACGTGCGCCGCGATCCGCGAGTGGCGCTGACCATCGTCTCGGATCAGCCCAGCGAGTTCATGCGGCCGTATCTGTCGGTCACCGGCACCGCGCGCATCGTCGAGGGCGGGGCGCCCGAACTGCTGCAGGAACTGGCCGCCGTGCTCGCCGCACCGGGTCTGAACTTCCCTCCTGCCGACGCACCGCCGGGACTGCTGACCCGCGTACGGATCGACAAGATCGGCGGCGTCGGCCCCTGGGCGAGCTGACCGGCGCTGCACTCAGGCGTTCGACAGCGCCGCCGTGCGCCGGACCGGCTGCAGCGTCTTGTCCAGATTCGTGCGCATGGTCGTGGCCGAATCCAGCAGGTAGTTCTGCCGCACCTTCCACGGATGCCGATCGCCCTGCCGCGGGAAGTCGCCGATGGACCGCTGGATATAGCCGGAGGCGAGGTCGAGCAGCGGATGTTCGGTGAGCTCGCCCTGCGGTTGCGGTACCACCGCGTCGTATCCACGCCGGTCCATATGGGCGATCACCTTGCAGACCAGCCGTGAGGTCAGGTCGGCGCGCAGCGTCCAGGACGCATTCGTGTAGCCGATGCAGACCGCGAAGTTGGGGACGCCGGTGAGCATCGTTCCCTGCCAGACGAACCGGTCGGACAGGTTCACCGGCTCACCGTCGACCTCCAGCGTGATACCGCCGAAGGCCAGCAACTTCAGGCCGGTCGCCGAGATGACGATGTCGGCGGGGAGCACCCGGCCCGATGTCAGCCGGATGCCCTCGGGCCCGAAGGTGTCGATGTGATCGGTGACCACCTCGGCCTTACCCTTGCGCATCGCCTTGAAGAAGTCGGCGTCCGGCACCGCGCACAGCCGCTGATCCCACGGGTTGTACTCCGGGGTGAAGTGTTCGGCGACCAGCTTCTCGTCCTTGAGAATGCGAGTGGTCAGCCCGGTGAGCAGCTTGCGCGCCGCCTGCGGACGACGTCGGCAGTACTGATAGAAACCGACGTTGAACAGGATGTTCTTCGTGCGGATCACACGATGCGCCAAGCCCGCCGGCAGCAGTTCCCGAATCTTGTCGGCCTGCTTGTCCCGACCGGGCACCGCGGAGATCCAGGTCGGTGAACGCTGCAGCATGGTCACCAGTTCGGCCTGCTCGGCCATCGCCGGAACCAGCGTCACGGCGGTGGCGCCGCTGCCGACGACCACGACCTTCTTGCCGGCGTAGTCGAGATCCTCCGGCCAGAACTGCGGATGCACCATGGTGCCGGAAAAGGTCTCCACGCCCGGGAATTCGGGCGCGTGGCCCTCGTCGTAGTCGTAGTAGCCGGCGCACGAGTAGAGGAAGCGGCAGCTCAGCGTGCGCTCCGCATCGCCCTGCCGCAGGGTCAGCGTCCATCGCGACTCGGCGCTGGACCATTGTGCCGCAACGACTTTGGTGCCGTAGCGAATATGCTTGTCGATCCCGTAGCGGCGCGCCGTCTCGGTGATGTAGCGCAGAATCGAGGGACCGTCGGCGATCGATTTGGCATCGCGCCAGGGCTCGAACGGGTAGCCGAGGGTGAACATATCCGAATCCGAGCGGATGCCGGGGTACCGGAACAGGTCCCAGGTGCCGCCCAGCGACTCGCGCGCCTCGAGAATCGCATAGGACTTTCCGGGCAATTCGGTCTGCACGCGGTAACCGGCGCCGATTCCGGACAGACCAGCGCCCACGATGACGACGTCGACATATTCACCAGCTGCGGTCATGGTTCCAGTCTCCTGGTTCCGCCCGCGGCATTCTTGACTTTGCGCGACAAGTATTTGATTCTGGACGACATGTCGGTGATCCGCTCGGCCGGTTTGCGCGGTTTTCGCGCGACCGTGGCCGAACTCGGGGGAAATGCGGAGGAATACGCGGCCGCGGCCGGTTACCCGATCGCCGCCCTGGACGCGGACGATCTGCTGGTGTCGGACGAGGCGATGGCGCTGGTGCTGGAGATCGCCGCCGACCGGCTGCGGTGTCCCGATCTGGGCCTCCGGATCGCCGCCCGGCAGGACCTCGGCATGCTGGGACCACTCGCGCTGGCCATCCGCAGCTCGCCGACCCTGGCCGATGCGCTGGAGTGCACCTCGCGCTACCTGTTCGTGCACGCGCGCTCGCTGAGCCTGACCATCGAACCGGATCCCTACGGCGACCGTGGTGTGACGGCCCTGCGCTACGGCGTCGAACCGGGGTTCCCCCAACCCGTCCAGGGCACCGATCTCGGCCTGGGATTTCTGCATCGCACGCTGATCCGGCTGGTGGACGGCCCGTACGGCCTGCGCTCGGTGGAGCTGCCGTACCGCCCGCCGGGTCCGCGCGCGGCCTACGAGAATTTCTTCGGCGTCCCGGTGCGCTTCGAGCGACCGGCGGCCATGCTGCGGCTGCCGAGCAACCTCACGAGCCGGGCGATCGCGGGCGGCGATGCGAATCTGCGCCGGCTGGCGGTGGCATTCCTGGCCGAACAAGCCGGTGACACCGGCGCCTCCACGGTGCCGGGGGTGCGGGCCGCCGTACAACAGCTGCTGGGCACGACCGCACCGCAGATCGATTCGGTGGCAAGGCTTTTGACGATCCATCCGCGCACCCTGCAGCGGCGCCTGGCGGCCGAGCACACGACTTTCGCCGCCATCGTCGACGATGTGCGCCGCAGTGAGGCCCGACGCTATCTGACCACAACGGATCTGCCGATGAGCCAGATCGCCTCACTGCTCGGCCTCGCGGAACAGGCCACCCTGACCCGCTGCGCGCGCCGCTGGTGGGACAGCACTCCCACCGCGATCCGGCGCACCGCCCGGGCCTGAGCGGCCGACCGGATCAGTGCGTGACGCTGGGGTCCCAGCGGCTGGCGGTGATGGTGAATCCCTGGATCGAGGACAGCGGCATCATCGCCTCGTAGTTGCGCTGATAGCCGGTCTTCGTGATGCGCCAGCGGCCGTCGGATTCACGGCGATAGGTGTCGCGGTAGTACGCGGCGCCGCGAATCATGATCCCGTGCTCGGGAACGATGACCGTATCCTCGAGACACCAACTGCCGGAGGCGGAATCGCCGTCCACCGCGATCTCGGGATGACTGCACACATGCGAGGTGATCATGGTGCCGGTCATCGCGCCGCTGAGATAGCCGACGATGGCGTCGCGGCCCTCGAACTGCAGCGGCTTACCGCCCGACGGCGAGCCGTAATCGGCCACCGCGTCCGCGGCGAGGGTATCGGCGAACTCGTCCCACTCCCGCAGATCCAGCGTCCGCAGATAGCGGTATTTCAACGCACGAATCTCTTCCAACGCAACCAGATCCATCGCGGTCACCTCCTGGTTTCGGCCCCGCCAGCACAATAGAACACGTTTCTGTTTCGGTCCGGGCTTTCCCGATGACCGGGACGGCCCGGACCGATTCGCCACATCAGGCGTGGGTGCCGCCGTCGATGCGCACCTCGGTGCCGGTGATGAAGGCGCCGTCGTCGGAAGCGAGCATGGCCACCACGCCGGCGACCGTGTCGGGCGAGGCGAAACCCTGGCCGAGCATCGGCATGAGCTTGGTGAACAGCGAGAAGTCGGCGTCCTCGGGCAGGCCCGGGCCGCGGCCGTCGGTCATATCGCTCGAGATCGAGCCGGGCGCCACGGCCACCGCGCGCAGGTTCTGCTTGGAGTACTCCGAGGCCAGCGCATGGGTCATCGACATGATGCCGCCCTTCGACGCGGCATAGGCGGCCATATACGGGTGCGCGAAGTAGGTGGACGTGGAGGCGAAGTTCACGATGACGCCGCGGCCGCTGTCCAGCAGCGCAGGCAGCGATTCCCGGATCATCAGGAAGGTGCCGGTGAGGTTGGTGGTGATGATGCGGTTCCAGTCCGCCAGCGGCATCTCGTGGGTGTGCGCCGAGCGGAGAATGCCGGCCGCGTTGACCAGCGCGTCCAGCCCGCCCAGGGTCTCCACGGCCCTGGCGACCCCGGCCTGCACCGAGGACTCGTCGGAGATGTCGATCGTGAAGGTGGTCAGCCGATCGGCGCTGCCCTTCTCGGCGGCCTGCTTCGCGGTTTCGGCCAGCCCCGCCTCGTTGACGTCGGCGGCCACCACGGTGCCGCCCTCGGACAGGATGCGATGCACGGTGGCGCGGCCGATCCCGGATCCGCCGCCGGTGATCAGAACCCGGCGGTCTGCGAAACGCTCCATTGCGAAACTCTCCTCAACTGCGATTTTCTCGTTTTGTTTGACACAGTACGCCTGAGTGGCACGTTGTGCCAGAGTGACAATTCGCGCTTAGACTGTGCGGACAGGAGGTGACTCATGCCCGAGTCGAGAACCGGCCCGTCCGCCCCCGCATCGCCGCGCCCGAACCTGGCCGCGCGGCGCAAGTCGGCGACCCGGATGGAGATCGCCCACACCGCCGCCCGCTTGTTCGCCGAGCGCGGCACCGCGGCGGTCACCGCCGAGCAGATCGCCGCCGCTTCCGGCGTCGGCCTGCGTACCTTCTATCGCTATTGCCGTACCAAAGAGGATGCCGTGGAACCGATGCTGTCGGCGGGCGCGTCTCGCTGGCTGGACATCCTGGGCGACGGACCGGACCGATTGCCTACGATCGCGGAACTGGAGACCGCCGCGATCCGCGCCCTGAACGTGGTGGACCGCGACGAACTCGACATCACCCGCGGCCTGTTGCGCGCGATGGCCGACGATTCGGCCCTGCGCGCGGTCTGGTTCCGGGTCAACCTCACCGGTGAGCACGCCCTGCTGGAGTTGCTGACGAAACTGTCCCCGGACACCGATCCGCTGCGCCTGCGCACCCTGGCCGCCGCGGCCGCCGGCGCGATCCGCATCGGACTCGAGCAATGGGCCGACGACGACGGCCCGGTGGCACAGCCGGGTAGTGTTGCCGAAACATCCTCGGCCGCAGCGCGAACCGATACGCGAGCAGGCGGACCGGCTCCCCTGGTGGTCAGATGTATGCGCGAACTGACCGCCGGCGTCTACGCACAAGCCCCTGCGGACACGACAACGGGCTGAAAACGGCCACGGCGCCGGACCGCGCGATCCGCCCACGGCGACGTGCCGGCCTGCGCCGATCCGCCGCACGACAGGTCCATGAACTCTGCCGGAGAGATCCGTCAATCGACCTGTGCGGCATCATGTTTCAGCTTACGCCAACCGCCCGCGCGATTGTTCGCGATGATCTGCCGCAGCATCGCCGACAGCGCGGGGGCGTTGATCGTCTCCCCCTCGCGAATCGCCACGGTGCGCGCCGTCGTGTTGTCGTGACCGCCCGTGATGATGCCCTCGGGATCGGGCACCATCGCCCCGTCGTAGAGGAATATGTCGACGTGCGTCTTCGTCGCCAGAAGCGCGCAGATGTTTCCGTCGAGGACGAAATACGGTCGCACTCTGCGCTTTACGGTCTCGGTGACATCCCGGTCGGCGGCGTGGACGAGTTCGCGCACCTGGCGGCAGATATCACGCTGCCACGCCGGTAGCGCGTCGATGTAGGCGTCGACGCGCGGATCGGCCACGTAGCTCACCATGCCGGACCCCTGGCGGAGGTCAGCTCTTGCCGGATTTCGCTCCGGACTTCTTCTCGGACTTGGCATCGGACTTACCGTTCGCCTTCTTACCCTTCGGCTTCTGGCCGTTCGCGGAAGCGTCGAGCGAGCGTTCGGCCCCGGATCCGGCCACCGCGGCGACGAGCAGCCCGGACTCGTCGGCATCGACGCGCACGGTGTCGCCCGGGTTCAGCTCGCCACCGAGCACCAGCCGGGACACCTGATTCTCCAGCTGCTTCTGCACCGTCCGGCGTAGCGGGCGAGCGCCGAATTCGGGCTGATAACCGTTCTCCGACAACCAATCCCGCGCCGCGTCGGTGACGTCGAGTTCGATGTCCTGGGCGCGCAGGCGGCGCCGGGGGCCGTCGAGAACCAGATCGACGATGCGGCGCAACTGTTCCTGGTCGAGCCGGTGGAACACGATGGTCTCGTCGATGCGGTTGAGGAATTCCGGCCGGAAATGCTGTTGCAGCCGCTCCATCAACCGCGGGGTGATGGCGTCGAGCTCCGCCGAAGTGGCCTTCAGAATCAGATCCGAACCGATATTGCTGGTCATGATCACGATGGTGTTCTTGAAATCGACCGTGCGCCCCTTGGCGTCGGTGACGCGCCCGTCGTCGAGCAACTGCAGCAGCACATTGAAGACGTCCGGATGAGCCTTCTCCACCTCGTCGAACAGGATCACCGAATACGGCTGGCGGCGAACCTTGTCGGTGAGCTGTGCGGCATCCTCGTAGCCCACATATCCGGGCGGTGCGCCGACCAGCCTGGACACCGTGTGCTTCTCCTGGAATTCGCTCATATCGAATCGGATCAGCCGGTCCTCGTCGCCGAACACCGCCTCCGCCAGCGCTTTCGCCAATTCCGTCTTGCCCACACCGGTCGGGCCGAGGAACAGGAACGAGCCGATCGGACGGTTCGGATCCTTCATCCCGGCGCGGGCGCGGCGCACCGCCTCGGCGACGGCCACGATCGCCTCGTCCTGCCCGATCACCCGCTTGTGCAGCACATCCTCCAGCTGCAGCAGGCGCTGTCGTTCCTCGACCGTCAACTCCGACACCGGAATTCCGGTCTGCTTGGACACCACCTCGGCGATGTCGTCGAGAGTGACCGTCGGCGCCTCGTCGGCGGTGATGTGGCCGACCCGTTCCTCGGCGGCGGCGATCTCGCTCTTGAGTTCGTCCGCCCGGGCGTAGTCCTCGGCCGCGACGGCGGCATCCTTCTCGCGCTCGAGGCGCGACAATTCCTCCTGTGCCGCACGCAGATCCGGGCCCGGCATGCGGGTGCGCAACCGGACCCGGGCGCCGGCCTGGTCGACCAGGTCGATCGCCTTGTCGGGCATGAACCGGTCGGTGATGTAGCGGTCGGACAGCTCCGCCGCGGCGACCAGCGCCTCGTCGTCGTAGTGCACCTGATGGTGCTCCTCGTAGACGTCGGCGAGTCCGCGCAGGATTTCGATGGTGTCCGCTACCGACGGTTCCGGGACCAGCACCGGCTGGAAGCGGCGCTCCAGGGCGGCGTCCTTTTCGATGTAGCGCCGGTATTCGTCGACGGTGGTGGCGCCGATGGCATGGAGTTCGCCGCGGGCCAGCGCCGGTTTGAGCAGGTTGCCCGCGTCCATCGAACCCTCGCCGCCGGTGCCGGCGCCCACGATGGTGTGCAACTCGTCGATGAACAGCACCAGTTCGTCGGAGTGCTCGCGGACCTCGTCGAGAATCTTGGTCAGCCGCTCCTCGAATTCGCCGCGATATTTGCTGCCCGCCACCAGCGAGCCCACATCGAGGGCCACCACCCGCCGGTCGGCCAGGGTGCTGGGCACATCGCCGTTGACGATGCGCTGCGCCAGGCCCTCGACGATCGCGGTCTTGCCGACACCGGGGTCGCCGATGAGTACCGGATTGTTCTTGCGCCGCCGGGAAAGGATTTCCACGGTCTGCTCGATCTCCTCGGCGCGGCCGACGACCGGGTCGACCTTGCCCGCGCGGGCCTCGGCGGTCAGATCCCGGCCGTATTCGTCGAGCGTCGGTGTGTCGGTGGGCTTCTTCTGCCCCTCGGCGACGGGCAGTTTCGCACCCGAAAGAGACTGCGCGGCAGGACTTTCCAGATTGTCGGCAATGCCCAGCAAGATATGCTCCGGGCCGATGTAGCTCGATCCCGCTTCGGCGGCGTTGCGCTGCGCGGTGCGCAGGGCCAGTTTGGCGCCGGGGTCCAGGACGACTTGGCCGCCCGCGGTCGCGGTGGCCTCTCCGCTGCCGGCGGCACCGCGCATCTGCGCGGCGACCTGGTCCGGATCCCGGCCCAGCTGGGCGATGATCCCGCGCGACGGTTCGACCTGGGTGGCGGCGTAGAGCAGATGTTCGGCGGTGACCTCCGGATTACCCCAGTCCTGCGCGGCCGAGCGGGCGATCGCGATCAGCTCCTTGGCACTGTCGCTGAGCAGCCGGCCCAGATCGATGCGCTGTACCGGTGGCTGCGCGGCCATCCCGGGGCCGAAGAAGCGATTGAACAGATCGTCGAAGGAGTTGAACGAACTGGGCCAGGCAGCGGTCATGTCCACACCTCGTATCTCGGAATCTCGTCGTCGCAGCGGCGAGCGAATGGACAGCTACGGTCCGCACCGCCGCACTCACCTCAGAACCACTCCGAAACGGTCGGGTCCAACCGTACTCCCGACCGTCGTTTCCGTGGAGGTCACCGAAGCATCCGTTACTTCCCAGCGATCCCCGTGGAAGTTTCCGGCGATCCATCTGCCGGGAAGTGGGTATCGATGGGAGCATGGGCGCGTCCGGCGAAGATCACGACCGATCGCGCACCGATACCCGGCGGGATTCGACACGTTGATCTTGCCGCGGTGCCACACTCGAAGATGGTTGGGCTCGAGGAGGAACTGTGACTACAGCACCATCTCGCGGCGCCGCCGAGATCGAAGCCGCAAGGCCTTATCCCCGGCGGATCGCCCCGAAGGGTTCGCAGCTCTGGACGATCGTCACGACGACCGATCCGAAGCTGCTCGGCATGATGTACATCGTCAGCTCGATGGCGTTCTTCCTCGTCGGCGGGCTGATGGCGCTGCTGATGCGGGCCGAGCTCGCTCGCCCGGGTCTGCAGTTCCTGTCGCCGGAGCAGTTCAATCAGCTGTTCACCATGCACGGCACCCTGATGCTGCTGTTCTATGCCACGCCCATCGTGTTCGGCTTCGCCAACTGCATCCTGCCGTTGCAGATCGGCGCGCCCGATGTGGCCTTCCCCCGACTGAACGCGCTCAGTTATTGGCTCTATCTCTTCGGCGCCACACTCGCCACCGCAGGATTCGTCACACCGGGCGGCGCCGCCGACTTCGGCTGGACCGCCTACACTCCGCTGTCGGATATCGTGCACTCCCCAGGTGTGGGCTGCGATATGTGGATTCTGGGTCTGGCCGTCTCCGGCCTGGGCACCATCCTCGGCGGTGTCAACATGCTCACCACCGTGATCGTCCTGCGCGCGCCGGGTATGACCCTGTTCCGGATGCCGATCTTCACCTGGAACATCGTGGTGACCAGCGTGCTCGTCCTGATGGTCTTCCCGATCCTCACCGCGGCGCTCATGGCCCTGGAATACGACCGCCGTCTCGGTGGCCACATCTACGATCCCGCCACCGGCGGCAACCTGCTCTACCAGCACCTGTTCTGGTACTTCGGCCATCCCGAGGTGTACATCATCGCCTTGCCGTTCTTCGGCATCGTCACCGAGATCTTTCCGGTGTTCAGCCGCAAACCGATCTTCGGCTACACCGCCCTGGTCTACGCGACGATGAGTATCGGGGCGCTGTCGGTGGCGGTGTGGGCACACCACATGTTCGCCACGGGGGCGGTGCTGCTGCCGTTCTTCTCCTTCATGACCTTCATGATCGCCGTCCCGACCGGGGTGAAATTCTTCAACTGGATCGGCACGATGTGGAAGGGCCAGCTCACCTTCGAAACGCCGATGCTGTGGGCGCTCGGATTCCTCGTCACCTTCCTGTTCGGCGGCCTGTCGGGCGTCATCCTCGCCAGCCCGCCGCTGGACTTCCACGTGACCGACACGTATTTCGTTGTGGCGCATTTCCATTACGTGCTGTTCGGCACGATCGTGTTCGCGACGTTCGCCGGCATCTACTTCTGGTTCCCGAAGATGACCGGCCGACTACTCGATGAACGCCTGGGCAGACTGCATTTCTGGACCACCTTGCTGGGCTTCCACACCACCTTCCTGGTGCAGCACTGGCTGGGTGCGGAAGGAATGCCGCGTCGCTATGCCGACTATCTGCCCTCCGACGGATTCACCACGCTCAACACCGTGTCCACCATCGGTTCGTTCATCCTCGGTTTCTCGATGATCACCTTCGTGTGGAACGTGTTCCGTAGCTACCGCTACGGCGAGGTGGTCACGGTGGACGACCCGTGGGGGTACGGCAATTCGCTGGAGTGGGCGACGACCTGCCCGCCGCCCCGGCACAACTTCTACGAGCTGCCCCGGATCCGGTCGGAGCGGCCGGCATTCGAGTTGCACTATCCGCACATGATCGACCGCCTGCGCGCCGAATCGCATATCGGCTGGGGCGCCCCGCATGCGGAGGTTTACGAGACCGCCCCCGCCGAACAGGAACGGGCCTAGATCGTCGGGACCGCCGGTGGCGGCAGCGGTTCCAGCGGGCCGAGCCTGCGATGGACCACGTGCTGCTGCACGAAGGTCCAGGTATTGCTGGTCGCGAAGTAGACCAAGATGCCGACCGGCATCACCAGGCCCGCGACCAGTGTGCCCAGCGGAAACAGCCACAACGTCATCGCGTTGATCAGCCGCATCTGCGGGGTGATCTCGAGCTGGCGAGCGATCGACGCCCGCGCGGTGCAGTGGGTCGCGACGGCCGCGATGAGTACCAGCGGGATCGCCACGACGGCCACCGACGCCACGCTGTCGGTGGAGGTCAGCGTCGCCGACAGCGGTGCGCCGAACAGATCGGCGTGCAGGAACGACCGCACCTGCTCCGGTGCGAACACGTAATTCGCGGTATCGGCGTTCTGCGCCGCGGACATCGCCGTGGTGTTTCCGAGGAACGGCACATACGAGCCGCCGCCGGTGCGGTCGAAGGAATGCAGCACATGCAGCAGTCCCAGGAACATCAGCAGTTGCACGAGCACCGGCAGGCAGCCGCTGAGCACGTTGAAGTTGTGCTGCTGCTGCAATTTCCGGGTCTCGACGGCCAATCGCTCGCGGTCGTCGCCGCATTCGACGCGCAGCTGCCGCATCTTCGGTTGCAGAACGGCCATCGTGCGGGAGAACCGGACCTGAGCGAGGAACGGCCGATACAGGGCGGCGCGCAGGGTCACCACCAGCATGACGATCGCCAGGGCCCAGGACAGGCCGCTCGCGGCGCCGAACAGGACGGCGAATCCGGTGTGCCAGAGCCAGAGAACGGCGGCGACCGGGTAGTACACGAAATCGAGCATGGGATATCACCTCACTTCGAGGCACCCGTGAAGGTACGGGCGAGTGAACAGGGGCGGCTGGACAGCTGCGCGTTCACTGCGGCCGGCTGGGAGCACCGGCGTGGGTGACGCGCGATCAGCTCCAGCGACCCGGTGCCCTGGGCCGCACCCGGCCCGCCGTATCCGGATTGCTCTGTCGCAGAAAAGATCCCCGCCGCCGCTGCTGCGCCGACACGGGTGGTCCACTGCTGACACCGATCGGCTGCAGTCGCACCCGGCTGGAGTAGGCGGCGACCACCGCCAACGCGAGAACCGCCGCGGCGGCAACCGCCAGCAGTGAATTCGGTTCGCCCGCAGGCATGATCGTGGCGGCGACCACGGACAGTACGAGGGCGCACAGCATCAGCGCCGTCGAACGGATCCGCATCACCATGACGATCAGGGTACCGAACGGCACGGCGCACCGAGCTGAGCCGACGGCCTGGTGTCCGGGCACAGGGACCGACGGCAGACCCGGCAAAACGCCCACAGCGAACCAAGCACTTGCTAGTGTCGGAGCGATGATCTCGACGATCGTCTGGGGTACGGGCAATGTCGGCCGTGCCGCGATCCGCGCCGTGCACGCGCACCCCGAACTGGAATTGACCGGGGTGCTGGTGCACGATCCGGCCAAGGTGGGGCGCGATGCGGGCCGGCTGGCCGGACTCGACCACGACCTCGGTGTCGCGGCCTCGGCCGATGTCGACGCCCTGCTGGCACGCCATCCTCGCGCGGTCGTGTACGCGGTGTCCGGCGATATCCGGCCCGACGACGCCCTGCGCGATATCGTGGCCGCGATCCGCGCGGGCGCCGTGGTCGTCACCCCCGCCCTCTACGCGCTCTACGATCCCCGCAACGCTCCCGCCGAGGTGCGCGAGCCGGTGCTGGCGGCGATCGCGGCGGGCGGTGGTTCGCTGTTCGTCTCGGGTATCGATCCCGGGTGGGGCAACGATGTGCTGCCGCTGCTGGTGAGCGGGCTCGGTCACCGGGTCGACACGATCCGCTGCCAGGAGATCTTCGACTATTCCACCTACGACCAGCCGGATTCGGTGCGCTACCTGGTCGGGATGGGACAGCCGATGGACTACGAGCCGCCGATGACCGCGCCCGGTGTCCCGACGATGGTGTGGGGCGGTCAGATTCGCCTGATGGCACGCGCCCTGGGCGCCGAACTCGACGGCATCCGCGAGACGCTGGACCGGCGTGCCCTCGGCACCACGGTGACCACCGCGGCGATGGGTGACTTCGACGCGGGCACCCAGGGTGCGGTGCGGTTCGAGGTGCAGGGCATGGTCGGCGGCCGGCCGCGCATCGTGATCGAACACGTCACCCGCATCCACCCCGACTGCGCACCCGACTGGCCGCGCCCGCCCGACGGCGCGGGCGCGCATCGCATCATCGTGGAGGGCGATCCGCGCATCGAGGTGACCGTCGAGGCCGAGACCGAGGGCGGTAACCGCGCGGCCGGCGGAAATGCCACTGCCGTCGGCAGATTGGTCAACGCCATCGACTGGCTGGCCGCGGCCGAGCCCGGCCTCTACGACGCCCTCGACGTCCCCTTGCGCCCCGCGGTCGGCAGATTCGCGAGCGACCCATCCGAAAGGACACCGCAATGAACATCGACATCCCCGAGGGGACGGATCCGATCGGCTACGTCTGGGGTGAGATGGTGCCGGGGATCGGGCCCGCCGCCTCGAAACTGTCGCTGGCGGTCTACTCCCACAGCACCCTCGGACTGCGAGAGTTCGAGGCGGCGCGGCTGCGGATCGCACAGATCAACGGCTGCCTGTTCTGTCAGGACTGGCGCACCGAGCGCGACGGGCAGAAGGTGGAGATCGGCTTCGAGCAGGCCGTCACCGATTGGCGCACAACCGATTCCTTCGACGACCGAACCCGGCTGGCCGCCGAATACACCGAACGCTACGTCCTCGACCACCACAATCTGGACGACGAGTTCTGGGCCCGGATGCGTGCGCACTACAGCCAGGCCGAGATCGTCGAGCTGAGCATGTGCATCGGTTCGTGGCTGGCGTTCGGCCGGCTCAACCGCGTCCTCGGACTCGACACCGTGTGCGTGCTGCCGGGCCACTGAGGGTCCGGGCGCTGCCCGGGGGTGCTACTGCTCGGGCGAGGCCGTCACTGTTTGGGCAGGGCCCCGGCCATTCCGCCGACGTCGGTCACCTTCCAGCCGCTGCCGGGATCGACGTCGACCGTGTAGGTGACGGTGGTCTGCGCGCCCTGCGGCGTCTGTGCGCTGGTGGAGTTCACGTCGAGGAAGACGTCGACCTTGTAGACGCCGTTCTCGTTGCTCATCACCTTGGCCGCGATCGGGGTCGCCGACGACGTCCACTTCAGCGGGACCAGGATCTCCTGCAGTTTCGGTGCGGTAGCGTCGAATTTCCCGGCCAGCTGCGGCGAGGTGCCGGCCTTCAGCTTGCCGATCCACGCGCCGACGTTCCGGTAGTCGATATTCGAGGCGCCGACCGCGTAATCGGTGGCGACCTGCTCGGCATGCTGCTGCGCGGCCGCCCGGTCGTCGCGGTCGCGCAGATCGCCGCGCGCCGACAGCCACAGCGATCCGAAGACCGCGGCCGGCGCGATCAACGCCACGCCGGCCGCCACGGTGGCGACGGTCGACAGCCGGATCGACAGTGTGCGAGGCGTTTTCGTGGTCTGCGCGGTGGTCTCGGCTGCGGTTGTCTCGGCAGGCGCGGCCGCGGAGGACTCGGCCTCCGCGTCGACTGCCCGCTTCGGTTCGGTACCGATGTCGTTCGACATGGCGTCCTCCTTCTCGGTGGTACTACTTGACATTGATGCGCACCCGCACGGTTCCGTCGGTGCCCACATCGTCGAGGGCCTGCGTGATCAGATCGGAGATGTCGATGCGCGGCGCGGAATCGGTGGTCGCCGCCGCCAGCGGCGCGAGCGCCGGGCCCAGGGATTTCAGTTCCGGACCGAGTTGCGCCAGCCGGTCGGTCAGCTTCGCCAGGAACGGCGCCAGGCCGTTGCCCTCGGTGTAGCTTTCGGCGGGACGGGCGTCCACCATCCGGCCCACCGCCGCGACCAGATCGTTCAGGGCGTGGGTGAACTGCACGAACGCCGGTGCCGCCGTACTCGTGGCCGGACCGGCCCACTCGATATCGGCGGCGGCGGCCTGAAAGCTGTTGAGCAGATCCGCGATCCGCGGGCTGCGGCTCATGATCGCGGCGGCCAGCAGATCTCCGGAACGGGTCAGATTCGGAATCGCGGCGTCGGTGCCGTTCAGCGCGGAGCTCGCGGTGGCGACCAGCGAGCCGACCACCTCGGGATCGAGCTGGTTCATGGTCTTGGTGACCAGCCGCGCGACGTCCGGAATCGACAGCGGCATGCGCACATTCGACGTTTCCAGGCGCTGGCCGTCGTGCAGGTAGGGCCCGTTGCCCGAGGTGGGCCGGAATTCGACGTACGGTTCGCCGAGGGCCGACAGATGTTCGATGGTCACGGTGCTGTCGGCCGGCACCCGTTTGTCCGCGGCCAGCCGCATCCCCACCTCGACACCCGCGGCGGTATGCCGCACGGCGGTGACGCGGCCGACCTCGAGTCCGGTGAGCAGCACCGGCGATCCGACACCCAGACCACCGGAATCGGTCAGCACCATGGTGGTTCGGTTGTAGTCGGCGAACGGGTCGGCTCGTACGACGCCGAAGGTCAGATAGCTCGCTCCCAGGACGGTGATCGCGACGATACCGCCCAGCGAGGTCAGCGCACCCCACCTCATCGCACCACTCCGATCATCCGCAGCGTCGCCAGGATGCGGTCGGTCTGCTGATCGGGCGGCACCTCCGCGGACGCGTCCGAGCGCACGCCGACGATATTCACCTTCGGCCCACGTTCGACGAACGGAATCACCTTGTCGCGCAGCAATTCCACGACCGCCTGCAAGTTCGAGGGACGGCTCAGGTCCACCGGTCCGGCCGAGAGCAGCAGCGGCGCGAAGGCTTGGGCGGCACCGTCGGCGCCGCGCAGCACCGGCCCGAGCCAGGTCAGCGACGCACCCACCGGCCCCAGCCCACCGAAGATCTTCGTCACGCCGACGATGGAATCGGTGATGCCGTTCATTCGGTCGACGGAGGTCCGGCTGAGGATGTCGTCGAGTTCCGGCTGAATATCGTGCAGCACCTGAGCGTTGGTGCCCAGACCGTTGAGCAGCGCGTCGACGCTGTCCAGGTTGTTCGACAGATCCGTGGCGTCGGTGGCCATGGTGTGCGAGATGCGGGCGGTCTGCGCCGGATCCTGCGGCAGGGTGCGATTGAACTGCTCGATGACGTCCTGCAGTTGAGTCACCGCACCGCCCTGGGTGAAGGCGGCGATCAACGCCATCGTATCTTCCAGTTGCACAGGCGGTTTCGACTGCGCCATCGGAATCGTGGACCCGTCGTGCAGCAGGGTGCCGAAACCGTTCGGCGGGGTGGTCAGCGCGACGTGGATATCGCCGAGCACCGTGTTCTGCCGCAGTTCGGCGACGGTGGTCGCGGGTAGTCGCGCCGCTGTCGAGATGTCGGCGTCGACCACGACGTAACCGCCGCGTCCGCCCGAGGCCGCCGGATTCACGACGGTGACCCCGGAGACCGTGCCGACCTGCGCGCCGTTGGCCATGATCTTGGCGCGCGCCGGCAGGTTCAGCACATTCGAGAACTCGATGCGCACGTGGTAGGTCGGGCCGGACACGGTGGTTCCCGGTACCGGCACCGACGACGGGTCGAACGCGCATCCGGCGGCCGACACTGCTGCCGCCAGGACGATCGCCGAGCCGGCGGTGAATCGCCGAAACCTCATCGCGCACCTGCCATTCCGAATATCAGGGCCGCCATGTCCACCTTCGCCAGGCCGTCGGCGGCGGTGCAGCGCCCGGGGGCGAGCGCGTCGATCGCCGCGCACACCTGATCGGCGTGTTCCTGCGGAATCGCCACCTTCGGCGGGGCGTAGCCGATGCCGGAGTCGCCGATCGTGTGCACGATCCGGGCGAGAACCGGTGTCAGCGAGATCATCTGGGCCAGTGAGCCCACATTCGCGCGCAGGAATTTCACCAGCGGAACGGTGTCGTCGAGGGCGCGCATGATCGGATCGCCGAACAGGGTGGTGATGTCGTCGAGCATCGGCAGCACCTGCCCGAGGCCGTCGAACAGCGCCGCGCCGGGCCGCAGCAGATCCTCGGTGGCCTGGTCCAGGACCGGCCCCAGGCGGGTGAGCATGGTCTTCAATTCACCCCAGTGCGCCTCCACATCCTTGGACACCGAGGCGAACGCGTCGAAAATGCCTGCCAGATGGGCGATATCGGCATCGGGCGCGGACAGCGCGGTAGCGAGTTTCTGCACCAGCGCGTTGATCTGCGGTCCGGTGCCCGCGGTGGCGTCGTTCAACGAGGTGAGTCCCCGCGCCAGGGCATCGGGGTGCGCGGCGTCCGGGCCCTGGATCTGCGACGACAACGCGGCCAGCGCGTTCAGGGTGTCGCTGATGCTCTTGGGCGTCAGGGTTTTGGTGAGGCAGCGGGCGGGATCCCAGCGTGCGGTCTCCTTGCCACCGGACACCACCGCGAGTTCGCGGGAGGCGACGATGCTGTCCGACAGCGTCGTCGCACCGGCGTCGGCGAGGATCGGATGATCGGATCGGACGTCGAATTCGACCTTGACCGCATTGCCCTGTGTGGCAACGGATTTCACGGTACCCACGGTGATGCCGCGCATCGTGACCTGGTTGCCGGGATAGAGCCCGACACTGTCGGGCATGATCGCGCAGTAGGCCGTGGTCGCCCGCATCGGCTGGAAGGCGACGAGATAGCCGACCGCCGCGACCGCGACGACGGCCACCGTCCCGGCGATCGACATGAAGGCCCGCGAACCGAGCAGCTTGTGCAGCATCAGCAGTCCTTCCCCGGCACCGGAATACACAGGTGGGCGGCCGGTGCGCCGACCGTCTGCCCCGACTGGTCGACCGTGACCGCGTCGTCCGCACCGCTGAGTTGCGCGAACTTCTGCTGCAGGCTCCGCACCGTCCCGATCACCGGCTCGAGTTCGCCGCCGAGCTTTTCCAGCTGCGGCAGCGCGTCACTCAACTGCCGCAGTTTCGGTTTCAGCGCCGAATCGTAGGTGGGCGCCAGTGCCGCGACCCGCTCGATCACCGCGCGCAGCAGCCGCACGCCCTCGCGCAGTTCGGCGCGCTTGTCGACCAGCAACGTCTCCATCTGGTTGACATTGACCATCAAGCGGCCCAGGTCGTGTTCGGCCCCGTCGTACATCGTGACGTATTCGTCGGCGACCGCGATCGCGTCGGTGACCTGGGTGCGCTGCCGGTTGAGCGCGTCGACGTAGGTGCCGAGCGTGTTCAGGGTGGTGCGCAGCGCATCCGGCGCGGCCTCGATGGAGGTGTCCAGGGCGGCCAGATTGCGGCGCAGCGTGTCGCCGTCGATCTGCCGCAGCGGTTGCGCCGCATCCTGGAAGGTCTGCACGAGGCTGTAGGGCAGCCGCACCCGATCCATCGGAATCGGCTTGTCTCCCAATGGTTTACCGCCCACGGGAAACAGTGCGACATAGTTGCCGCCGACGATGGTCAGCATCCGGATCTCCAGCGTGGACTGATCGCCGACGAAGACGTCCGAATCGACGGTGAACCGCATCCGCACACGATCCGGATGCAGCTCGAGCGATTTCACCGTGCCGACCGGGATACCGGCGACCCGAATATCGTCGCCGACCTTCACCGACTGCGCTTCGGACAGTTCGGCGGTGTAGGTCTTCTTGCCGAACGGCACCACGTAGAGGATGCCCGCGGCGGCCGCGCAGACCACCACGAGCGCGACGCCGACGATACCGAGCCGGATTTCGCGCCGGCGGATGGTCGCCGCATCCGCCACGCGCCTATCCCGCGACCGGAAGAGATTCGCCCGGAACAGTTTCAGCCGTTGCATATCGCCACCTGCTGTCCCGCGACGAGCACCCGCACCGCCTGCGGCAATTCGGCATTTCCCTTGGAGCACTGCGGTTTCCAGCCCGCCACCGGCTTCGGCGTCGCCGCGTCGAGCCCGCCGAGCAGGGCCGGCAACTTGCCGAAGACGTCCACGGCCTCCTTCGGGTCGGGGAACAGCCGCCGGATCAGTGCGTCGACGTCGTTGCCGGACTGCAGGCCGAGGGCGTCGAACAGGCTGTCCAACGGTCCCAGCACCGACGGCGCGGCCATCGCGAACTGCGCCAGCCCCCCGATGTTGGTCTGCAGGGCCTGGAAGATATCGGTGAGCCGGGCCAGCAGCGGCACCAGATAATGCACCCGCCCGCCGACGCGCTGCGACAGATCCGACATGTTGTGGATCAGGGCGCCGATCACCTGCTGGCGGTCGTCCACATAGGAGGCGAGCCGGCCGATCGCGGCCAGCACCGGTTCGACATTGCTGCCGTCGCCCTCGATCAGCGCGACCATACTGGCGCTGAACTGGTTGATCGCTTCCGGGGAAATGGTGGCCAGCACCGGTTTCAGGCCGTTGAACATGCTAGTGACATCGAACGACGGCACGGTGTGGTCGATGCCGATCGTGCGTCCGGCCGGCAGCCGCGTCCCCGGCTTCGGCTGCTGCTGCAGGTCGATATAGCGCTGACCGGTGAGATTCTGATAGCGGATGGCGAGCTTCGAATTGTCGAAGATCGGCGCATCGGTCTTCAGCGACAACCGGACTCGTGCCAGTGTCCCGTCGAGGGAGATGTGCTCGACCTTGCCGACCTGCACGCCGAACTGGCGCACGTCGTCGCCCACCTTCAGCCCGTTGGCATCGGTGAACAGCGCCTGATGCGTAGCGGTCTCGCCGCCGACGGGCCGCTTGATCGCGGTGAACACGACCGACAGCACGACGATCATCACCACGGCGGACAAGCCCAGCCGCCAGGCGGCGGCGCCCACCTTCATCGGATCCCTCCCAGCAGCGGTGCCGGCACCGGCACGCCGCGCACATCGATTTCCGTGTCGAGCACCGGGCCGTCCGGGGTGTCGCGCAGGCCGGCGCGCAGGCGGCGCACGAGTTCGGCCAGATCGGCGCCGGACTGCTGTGGCCGGGGGACCATCCGCGCCAGCACCGCGAGGACCGGAGCCACCGCGTCCGTGCTGCCGGACAATTCGGATCCGGCACGAGTGCCCAGACCGGCCAGCGCGGGCAGGACCGAACCGGTCAGCGCCGACGTTCCGGCGTCGTAGGAGGCCCGATTGTTCTGCAGCCGTGGGATATTGCGGATCAGGTCGAGGACCTGGATGGTCGCGCCCGCGAAGCGGCCGCCGCCGTCGAAGGCCGGGCCGAGCCGGCCGACCAGTTCGGAACTGGGCATCTTCTGGTTGTCGGTGATGGTCTGTGCCACCGAGATCAACGCCTGGGCCAGCGGCGTGAATCCGCGCACGTCGTTGGAGACCTGGGCGATCACCGTGGCCATCTGCGGGGTCAGGAGTGCGTTGCCGGTCTGCGACAGCCCACGCAGCAGTCCGCCCATGGTCGCGTCGTAGACCGCGTCGGCGTGCTGCCCGGTGAGGTCGATGGTGGAGCCGCCGCGCAGCGGGGCGCCGCCGGAGCCCGGCCGCAACTCGATCTCGCTGATGCCGAACAGATTCGCCGGCGCGTAGTCCACCCGCAGGCTGTCGTCGATACCGTGCAGCTGAGATCGGTCCAGTCGCAGCGTGATTCGCTGCGTGCCGCCGTCGGCGGGCACGATCGCCGCGACCTCACCGACCTGCACACCGTCCACTCGCACCGGTGTGCCGGTCAGCACCCCGTCGCCGATCTGCTCGGTGTGCAGCGCGATGCGCAGGCTGTCGTCGGCGCGCAGGCCGCGATAGGCCAGCGAGGCGATCGCGACGGCGGCCACGAGCGCGATCGCCACGCCGCCGACCAGCAGCGAGCGCCGCTTGTCCACCGCCACTCCGGGCATTCCGTAATTCGGCACCTGTACTACCCCGTGAAGTCGATCGACGCGTTGAAACCCCACAGCATCAGCGTCAGCACCATGTCGATGGCCACGATCGCCACCGACGACGCACGTACCGCGCGACCGGACGCGATGCCGACGCCCTCGGGCCCGCCGGTGGCGAAGAAGCCGTAGTAGCTGTGGATCAGGATCACGACGGTCGCGAAGATCGCCACCTTGATCACCGCGGCGATCACGTCGAATCCGCAAACGAACTGGAAGAAGTAGTGGTCGTAGACACCGGCCGACTGGCCGTGGACCAGTGTGACGAGTCCGCGGCAGGCCAGATACGACAGGATCAGCCCGATCAGGAAGGTCGGCACGATCGAGACGGCGCCGGCGATCACCCGGGTGGTTACCACGAACGGGACCGACCGCAGGCCCAGGGCCTCGATCGCGTCGATCTCCTCCGAGATGCGCATCGAGCCGATCTCGGCGGTCATGCGACAGCCGGCCTGGGCGGCGAATCCGATGGCGGCCACGATCGGAGCCAGCTCGCGGGTGGTGGCGTAGGCCGAGACGATGCCCGAGACCGGGCCCATGCCCAGGATGTTCAGCATGGTGAAGGATTCGACGGCCACCGAGGCGCCCATCACCAGGCCGAGCACGATCATCATCGGCACCGTGCCGCCGCCGACGATCACCGACCCGCGTCCCCAGGTCATATCGGAGATGATGCGCAGCGTCTCGTCGCGATACCGCCTGAGCGTCAAGGGGATCGACGACAGCACCTGCCAGAGGAAGGCCAGGACGAAGCCCAGTCCCTCCACGCGAGCCAGCAGCAAGCCGCGGCGGCGATAGAAGCGCACGAAGTGGCTGAGCCCCTTGGGCATATAGGTCGAGATCGCCACGTCAGACCAGCCTCGTCGGCAGGAACATCTCGACCACCTGGGTCACGCCGAGATTGACGATCGCGATCGACACCACCGACAGCACCACGGCCGCGTTCACCGCATCGGCCACGCCGCGCGGGCCGCCCTTGGCCTCCAGTCCGCGCTGGCAGGCGATGATCACGACGAGAAATCCGAACAGCACGGCCTTGAGCAGCGAGACCCACACATCGGCGACGGTGGTGAAGGATCCGAAAGTGGCCCAATAACTTCCGGGGGTGACGTTCTGACCGCCGACGGCCACGGCATAGCCGGCGACGATGCCGACGAAGATGATCAGGATGTTCAGCAGCGGCGCGACGAGGATCATCGCCACCAGTCGCGGGATCACCAGCCGGTGAATCGGCGAGATGCCCATCGTGTTGAGCGCGTCGATCTCCTCGCGGATGGTGCGCGCGCCCAGATCGGCGGCGATCGCGGCCGCGCCCGCGCCGCCGAGCAGAAAGCCGGTGGCCAGCGGCGCGCCCTGTTTGATCACCCCGAGCCCGCCGGTCGCGCCGAGCAGCGAATCCGCGCCCAGGGTGTGGATGAGGTTGCCGACCTGCACCGAGACGATCACGCCGAACGGGATCGCGATCAGGATCGCGGGGATCGCGGTCACCGTCACCAGCCGCCACGCCTGCAGAATCGCTTCGCGCCACTGGAATTCGCGCCGCACGACGTCGGTGGCCGTGCCGGTCACCGATTCCCGGGCGATATCCACGGACCTGCCGAAGGTTCGCAGTGCGGACACGACGGTGTCCGAGAAATTCTTGCGAACGATACGAACAGCGGACGCGCCCGAGGAGGCCCGGGTCACCGGCGCCATGATCGGCGGGCCGCGTCCGGGCGGTGTGGCTCGAATTTCACAATCGTCTCTCCGTGATCGGCAACACTGCCAACACGAAGCTATCGGTTACAGCTAGTTACAGTAAAGCTGATCACGGTGTGAGGGTGACCGCTCCGAGGGGCGTTCGAAGTGCGGCGATAAATCCAGCTCACGTGCATGTTTTCTTAAGTGAACGCGAGTTCTGGAACCTGTTATCAGCAACGAACGGCTATCGCTATGACCCGCGTCACGTGTGACCGGCCACAAGGCGGTCACCAGAGACCGGGGACGAGCCGCCTCGTGCGAGCGCGGTAGTCCTCGTAGGAACGGCCCAGGGTGTCGACCATCGCCCGTTCTTCCACATCGATACGACGCAGAAATGCCAGGGTGGGCACGACGATCAGCAGCAGCAGCGAGATCCAGTTCCCCGCCGCGACACCGAAACCGATGGTGAGCAGCAGAACTCCGGTATAGGAGGGGTGCCGCACCCAGTGATACGGCCCGCGATCGACGACGGCCTGATCGGCATCGACCTCGACGGTGGTGCGAAAGGCCTCGCCCAGCACCGTGATCGCCCAGATTCGCACACCGAGCCCCACGACCATCAGCGCGACTCCGGCAACCTGCCAGACAACCTCGCGATGGGTGGTGAAGCGCAGATCGCTGTCGGCCGGCAAGGCGATCGAGACCACGTTCGCCACTGCGATCGATACGGCGACGACGATCATGATGGTGGTCCGGGTCCCGCGGTCGCGGACGGTGGATCCTTTGCGGCGCAATCGGTCCCGAATTGCCAATCCGATCTCGAAGAGCAACCAGATCCACGTCGTCACCACCGCGGCATTCACGACGACCCTCCCATGGGCTCGCGGCGGGACCGGGCGCCCGCCGGTACCGAATAAACCACCGCCACCGCGTCCGGCACATCGGGAAAGTCCCGGAGATCTCCCCCGATCTCATCCCAGGAGGCCTCGCGCCGTTCCGACAGAGCTGCGCAGTATTACTGTATTGATCCGACGGCGAACGGGCGTGCCGCGTGAAGGGGAGCCGATGACCGCCGAACTGATTCCGGGCGAGCTGACCCACGACGGCCGGCGGCGGAGCTTTCATCTGCGACCGCCCCGGGACCCGGACAGTCCGCTGATCGTCGCGTTGCACGGGAATATGGGACCGGATGCCGAGGGCGGCGGTCTGCTCATGCACGACTGGACCCGATTCGCCGATCACGCCGAGGAATGGGGTGTCGGTGTCGTCTATCCGGACGGCTGCCACGGCAGTTGGGCGGACGGCCGCGGCGTCACGGCCGCGGAGGAAAACGGGGTGGACGATGTGGGGTTCCTGCGCACCCTGATCGACTGGTGCGCGGAGAAGTTCCGGACCGCATCCGATCGAACGCTGGTGGCCGGCATTTCCAACGGCGCCTTCATGTCCCATCGTCTCGCGCTCGAATGCAGCGAACGGGTCGCCGTCTTCGCCGCGGTGGCCGGGGCACTGCCCGCCGATCTGACCGCGGTGCGGCCGACCCACGCGGTGTCGGCGATGCTGATCAACGGCGATGCCGATCCCCTGGTTCCGCTCGCCGGCGGCCATTCCCGCCACCGCGGGCCGGACGGCGAACCGCGCGGTCGGATTCTCGGCGCCGCCGCGACCGCCGAGCACTGGGCGAGCCTCGACCGATGCGCGGACGAACGAACTACCGTCACGACCGCCGGCTCACGACGCGTCACCGCCGCACACGGCATCGGCGATACCGCCGTGACGGCATGGACGGTAGTCGGCGGCGGTCACACCTGGCCGGGTGTCGCCGTCCCGGAGGAGTGGGCCGGTGCTCCCGGTGCGGTATCCACCCTGGAATTCGATGCCACCGTCGAAATCCACCACTTCGCCCGCCCGCTGCTGCGACCGGCGGCGCGGCGGCTACGTCCACCTCGGTCGGAGAAGGAGAACCGATGAGCATTCTCGGCAAACTGCTCGCCAATCGCCGCGCCGGTACATCGGAGCTGGCGTGGAATCAGCCGAACCTGAGCAGCGACACCGTCTTTCGGCTCACGAGTCCGGATTTCGAGCCGGAGACCACGCTCGACATCCGGCATGCCTCCCACCGAATCGGTGGCGCCGACGAGTCCCCGGCGCTGAACTGGAGCGGCGCGCCCGACGACGCGGCGGGCTTCCTGCTGGTCGTCGAGGATCCCGACGCTCCGATGCGGAAGCCGTTCGTCCATTGCGTCGCGCTCCTCGAGCCGTCGCTGCGGAGCTTGGCACGCAACGCATTACGTGCCGATACCACCGAGCCGGGGGTACGGGTGCTGCGCTCCGGTTTCGGCAGCGGGTACATGGGTCCCGCGCCGGTCAAAGGACACGGTCCGCACCGGTACGTCTTCCAGTTGTTCGCCCTCGGCGCGCCCCTCACCACAGCCGCGGGCAAACCTGTCGAGAACGCGAAACCCCGGGATGTGCTGGCGGCCGCGCAGGCCGTGGGCCGGGCCCGGATCGACGGTTTCTACGAACGTCGTTGAGGCTCAATCGCCGTTCGGCCGATAGCTGCGCAGGGCCTGCCGCAGTACCGCCAGTCGCTGGTCCCGAAAGTCCGTGCGGCCCTGTTCGATCGCGTCCAGTACGTCGAGGGCGGGGTCGGCACATGCCCAGAAGCGCAGCTTGTTCTCGGTGACGGGCTCGAGATCCCGTGCGCGACAGCGCTGGATCTCGCGCACGAAGTCGCGCCCCGCCTCCGGGTACAGATAGCAGAGGTCGTAGTCGGGATCGCCGATCTCCACATCGCCGAAGTCGATCAGGCCGCTGATCGCGCCGTCGGTGATCAACAGATGGTCCAGGCTCATATCGGCATGGATGAGGGTCGGTTCGAAGTCGAAGTTCGCGTCGTCGTCGAGATATCGCTGCCAGGCCGCGGACAACTCCTCGGCCTCGGCCGCGTCCAGCAACGGAAGCACCTCGGCGCGAACGGCCTTCAGATCCGCGGCGAAATCACCCCGCAGATCGGTGACCTCGATACCGAAGCTCCGTGCCCGGTCCACCGGAAACGAATGGATCAGATCGATCAACTCCGCGATCGTCCGCGCCGCGTCGGAGTGCAGCAATCCCCGCTCGGCCCATTCTTCTTCGTCGAGCGATTCGCCCGGTACCAGCGGATACACACAGAACTCGCCCGGCCCCAGCGGATTCGGCGCGGTGAACAGGAATTGCGGAATCGGCACCGGCAGCAACGGGGCCAATTCCGGAAGCAGACCGGCCTCGCGCGCGATTCCTTCCGCGCCGTGCGGGTCCTGGGGCAGACGCAACACGTAGGGCTGTCCCGCCCAATCCAGCTGCAGCGCAACGCTGTCCAGCCCGGCGCCCAGCAGACACAGTGAACCACTCGCCAACTCCGGCCGGGGCGAGCCGGCGAGGGCGCCGCGTACCCGGTCCTGCCAGCCGGGGGGAAGTTCCACGCTCGCGCGCATATCCATGTCCGAATCGTAGAACCGGTGTCCACCGGTTATCGCCGGGCGGCGATCGGCGCACGCCGGGCGGCCGGGATGACGGCCGTCTAAGATCGGCGGCGTGCCGGAATCCGGGAGCTCAGTACCCGCCTCGGTCCAGGTGTGGCGGGCGTTGCAGCGGGTGTACGTCGACCTGCGCCCGGAGCTGGATGCCCAACTGCGTCGCGGCTACGGCATGCCCGCCAGCTGGTACGACATGCTCGTGGAACTCGCGGGCACGCCGCGTCTGCGGATGAGCGACCTCGGCGCGACCATGGTGCTCAGTCGCACCCGGGTGAGCCGCCTGGTCACCGAACTGGAGGCGCGCGGCCTGGTCACCCGCGAAACCAATCCCGCGGACGGCCGATCGGCGTACGTCGCCATCACCGTGGCCGGGCGGCAGCGGTTGCACGAGGCCACCCCCCACCATCACGCGGTCGTCGACCAGCATTTCGCCGGTCTGGGCGCCGACGAACTCGGCGCTCTCGCCACCGCCCTGCACAAGGTGCTCGCCGAGGACAATCCGTGACCCGCTGGCGCACAATGGACCGATGTCCGCTCTCTCGACGGTGCTCGATCCGCTTCGGCACACCGCCGGCTATGCCCGCTACTTCCTGAACAAGAGCGCGCGCGACCGCGAGGATGCGCAGGCATTGCGCGAGCTCGAAGCCCGGCCGCTGACGCTGCCCGCCGGTCTCGAACTGGAATGGCTGGGCACCGCCGGGTATCGGATGACCTACGAGGGCGCGACACTGCTCGTCGATCCGTTCCTCACCCGGGTGCCGTTGTCGACGGTGGTGCGCCGCCGCACCGCGCTTCCCGACCCCGCGTCGATCGACCGCTTCCTGACAGGCCTCGGTGACGTATCGGGAATTGTTGTCGGACACGGCCATTGGGACCACGCGCTGGACGCTCCCGAGCTCGCGCGCCGTTTCGGCTGCCCGGTCTACGGCTCACGGTCGGTGCGCAATCTCATGGCCCTGCACGGACTCGGCGAACGGGGTGTGGAGGTGGAGCCGTACCGCCGCTACGAACTCGGACCGTTCACGGTGACCTTCGTGCCGAGCGTGCATGCGAAGATCCCCTTTCGGCACCCGGATCCCCTCCCCCGGCGACACCAGCTGCGAATCCCTGGCCGCGCTGGCGCCGATGGCGTACGGCTGCGGACAGACCTGGGGCATCCACATCGCGGTGGCCGGTATCGAGATCTACCACCAGGGCAGCGCCGATCTCATCGATGACGCGATCCGGCACCGCGAGGTCGACATCTTCCTCGCCGGAGTGGCCGGACGGTCGGTGACGCCGGACTACTGGCACCGGATCCTGACGCGGCTGCGCCCCGCCACCGTCGTGCCGATGCACTACGACGATTTCCTCCGGCCGCTGGACGCGCCCATGGGCTTCACGGTCGATATCGCCCTGGCCGCGGTGCCCGACGAGATCGGCGCCGTGAGTCGCGCGATCGACGTGGTCGCCCTGCCGGCTCTCAGTCCTCGCGAACCGGACGCCCGATGAGCAGATGAGCCGGAATCGGCTGCCGGTCGATCTGCCGGTGTTCGACCGCCAGCCCTGCTCGTTGCAGCGCGCCCGATACCTCGTCGACCGGCCGCAGCCGGAAGCCGTGCGCGGTGAACGGCATCTTCGCCATCGCCGCCGGATCTCCGATGCCGACCACCACCCGGCCACCCGGGCGCAGCACCCGAGCCAGCTCCGCGCAAGCCCGGTCCAGATCGTCGATGAAATAGACGGTATTCACCGTGATCACCGCATCCAGGCTCGCCGATGCGAGCGGCAGTTCGGTGAGCGCGCCTTCCACGATCCGCAACCGGCCGGTGCCGATATCGCGGGCGAAGCGAGAACGGGCACGCGCCGACATATCCGGAGAGATCTCCACGCCGTGCACGGTCCCCGCCTCCCCGACGGTGCGCAACAGGATCGACAGCCCCACGCCGCCACCGAAGCCGATATCGGCCGCGGCCTGTCCCGCGCCCACCTCGGCCGCCTCGACCGCGGCGTCGATGGCGAAGCGATTGGCCCGGTTCAGCATCCGCGCCACCACCTTGCCCAGCACCCCGTGCGGATTGCCCAGCTGTTCGGCGACCGTGGACATAGCGCGTGTGACAAGGGAATTCATGGCACGCATGCTACCGATCCGGGCTCGCCTGGGCGGCGGACGCGGCTCGCCTGCGGCGCAGGTCCACCACCCGGCCCGCTCGGCGGCCTACTCTGCATCCGTGAACGACTCCGACAATGTGCGCGACTCCGGAAGCTGGAAGCATCCGCACGAACCCCACGGCGGCGGTTTCGCCTCCCGGCTGAACTGGTTGCGGGCCGGAGTGCTGGGCGCCAACGACGGCATCGTGTCGACCGCGGGCCTGGTGGTGGGCGTCGCCTCGGCCACCGCGGCCACCACGCCCATCCTCACCGCCGGTGTGGCCGGGCTGGTCGCGGGTGCGCTGTCGATGGCTGCCGGCGAATACGTCTCGGTCAGCACCCAGCGCGACAGCGAACGTGCCCTGCTCTCGCTGGAGAAGCGGGAGCTCGCCGAAGATCCCGATTACGAACTGACCGAGTTGACCGAGATCTATCGGCACAAAGGACTGTCGGAGGCGACCGCGCGGCAGGTCGCGCAGGAGTTGACCGCCCACGATGCCTTCGCCGCGCACGCCGAGGCGGAATTGGGTCTGGACCCGAACGAGCTGACCAACCCGTGGCAGGCCGCGTTCTCCTCCGCGCTGGCGTTCACCTGCGGCGCCCTGTTGCCGCTGCTGGCGATTCTGCTGCCGCCGGCGAACTGGCGCATTCCGGTGACCTTCGCCGCCGTGCTGGTGGCGCTGGCCGCGACCGGATCGCTGAGCGCGCGCCTCGGCGGCAGCAATCGACGCCGGGCCGTGCTCCGGGTGGTGATCGGTGGTGCGCTGGCCATGATCGTGACCTACGGTATCGGCCAGATTCCGGGCGTATCCAGCGGCTAGTCGCGGATTCGATTGTCGCGCACGATGATTCCCGCCGCCCGCGCGAAGGCGGGCGCCATCTCCATCAGCTGGGGTGTGGTGATGATCGCCCCCTTCAGCGTTCCGATATCGGCGATGAGGTCCAGGGCGGTCGCGCCCCGCAGGTCCACGTCCTTCAAGGTGGCCCCGTGCAGGGCGACGCCTTCGAGCCGCGATCCGGGAAAGTCGACCTTCCGAAGTGTGGCGGCGGAGAAGTCGGTATCGCGAAACACGCAGTCGGCGAAGGTCACGTCCTGCAGTGTGGCCGCACGGAAGTTCACCGATTCGAATTTGCACCCCTCGAACCGGATGCGACGCAGCTGCGCGTCGACGGCGATGACTCCCGACCACGCGGAGTCGACGAATTCGGCATTCAGCCACCGAGTTTCGCAGGCGTCGATCCCGATCCACCGCACCCCGCGCAGCCAGACGTCGTCGAATCGGCAGTGATTCAGGCTGCCGCCGCCGAGGACCACACCGGTCAGCGCCGACTCGCTGAACCAGGAGCCGCCCGCCGACACCTCGTCGAGGGACGTGGCGTCGAGGTGGACCCGCTCGTACTCGGTGTCGGGTGCGAGCGGTTCCAGCAGCGGCGTCAGACTCGGGGCATACGGCAGATCGGCGAGGTCGCGAGGCATTCCTGCACCCTAGACATGCGCACCGACAGGCCCGCGGCGGCTCACTTCACGAATTGGTGGTCGGTGCGCACCCTCCCGTCGGTGTCGAAGGTCAGCACCTCGAGTCCGGATCCGGCGACCGTGCCGTCCGCGCGCGAACGCATCACCCAGGTCAGGGCCACGGCGGCCCCGGCGTGCCGAACCGGCTCGCCCTCGGGCTCGAAGACATGCTCACCGTCGGCGACGAACATGTCGTATGCCCGGGTGACACGGGTGAACATCGCGTCGTAGCCGCGGACCTCGATCGCCGGAGCGGCGACCCCGTAGTGGCGGGCGGTGTCGCGAATGCCCTCGGGCGGATTGACCATGACCTGATAGCCGTCCTCGGCCCAGACCTCGCGGATCAGCGCGCGACGCCGGTCGGCATCGGGTTCGTTCCACTGGCCGACCCAGCGGTCGAGCAGATTCTTCAATTCGATATCGGTGGGTTCGTAGCTCATGCCGCCGAGTCTGTCCGCCGGCCCGCACTCGCGCGATTCCCTCCAGGGTATGGCGGAGCGCCACGCCTAGGCCGACGATGATCCCATGACGACAGTCGCGCAACCGGGACCCTTCGCGCAGGAACTGCGACGCTGGCGGGGGCTGCGGCGGTGGAGCCAGCTCGACCTGGCCATCCGCGCCGATACCACGCAGCGCCACCTCAGCTATCTCGAACAGGGCCGCTCCCGGCCGGGCCGATCCATCGTGCTGCGGCTGGCGGAATCACTGGAACTGTCGCTGCGCGAACGCAATGCGCTGCTGGCGACGGCCGGCTACGCCCCCGCCTACGACGAATCCGGTGTGGACGCACCGCAATTGGCTCCGGTGCGCGCGGCGCTGCGCACGATCCTGTCCGGGCATATGCCCTATCCGGCGCTGATCGCCGACCGCTACGGATGTTTGATCGAAGCGAACGCCGCGTTCGACGTCTTCACCGAGGGCTGTGCGCCCGAACTGCTCATCGCGCCGATCAATGTGCGCCGCTTGGCATTACATCCGGACGGCTTGGCGCCTCGGGTGGTCAACTTCGCCGAATGGGGCCGACATGTCACCGAATCCATGCGGGCACGCAACCGCCACTCACCGGATCCGCGCGCCGAGGAACTGGTCGCCGAATTCGAGAGCTACCTCCCGGACACCGACCCCGGGCCCGGCTATCTCGGCTTCGCGGTGCCGCTGCGACTGCGCGGGGAGGCCGGCGAGTTGCGTTTGATCACCACACTGACCTCGTTCGCCACCGCCACCGACGTCTCGCTGGCGGAACTGCATCTGGAGGCCTTCCTGCCCGCCGACGAATCCACCGCGGAACTGCTCCGCCGGCGCGCCGGGTGACCGATCGCGCTCGACCGGCCGGCGCCGAAACCTACTGCACCGGTTCGAAATCCATGCGGCCGTCTTCGGTCACCGCGTAGATGCCCGAGGCCAGATCCAGCGCGACCACGGTCCGTGCCGCGGCCTCGGCGATATGAATGCGCGGCGGATCGGGCCGGTCCGCGTCCTCCGGATAGTAGGTTCCGGGACCGTAGAACTGGCCGTAGCGCAGGACGACGCCACCGATCCCGAGCACCGCATCCTCGAGGAACTGCTTGGCGGCCTGTCCCTCTCCGGTCATCTCCCACGCGACGCTCTGGGCGAGAAAGCGTTTCGCACCCGCTGCCTGTGCCGCGGCGATCAAATTCGCGGTGCCCTCGCGGCGCATCCGCGAATTCGCCGCCCGTCCGGCGGGCAGATCGGCGGGATCGTCGGGCAGGTCGGTGAGCTGGTGCATCACCAGATCGGGCGCGAAATCGCGTACCGCCTGTTCCAGCGCCGCCGCGTCGTAGACATCGCAGACGACCGGCCGCGCACCGAAGCCGGTCAGCATCGACGTCTTCGACTCCGAGCGCGTGAGCCCGGCTACCTCGAACCCGGCCGAGACCAGCAGAGGTGTCAATCTGGCGCCCAGCACTCCGGTCGCGCCCGCCACAAAGATCCGCACGACGAATCACGATAACCGCCCGACTCCGGTCGGCCGGTCCGACACTCTCGACTGCGCGGTGCGTGCGCTCCTTCGTTCGTCTCCCTCTTGCCCAGTCATACTCGTCGACGTATATTCGTAGACGAGTAAGGAGGTGTGGGCAATGCCCGAGAAGCGGAAAGTCGCCAATCTGCTGGCCTTGGCGGTCCTGGCGACGCTGATCGAACGTCCCATGCACCGCTACGAGATCGCGGCCCAGATGCGCGAACGCGGCAAGGACCGCGATATGGACATCAAATGGGGTTCGCTCTACACGGTTGTGCAGAATCTCGAGAAGCACGGATTCGTCGAGGTCATCGGCAGCGAGCGCGACGGCGCCCGGCCCGAGCGGACGATCTACCGGCTCACCGACGCCGGCCGCGCCGAGGCCGAGGACTGGATCCGGGAACTGATCTCGACCCCCGAACCCGAACCCCATCGGTTCGTGGCGGGCTTGTCCGTCGTAGCCCTGCTGCCGCCGGACGAGGTGATCACACTGCTCGACGAGCGCACCCGGCTGCTCGCGGCGGAGATCACCGAGCGCCGCCGCGAAATCGAGGAGCAGACACGATTTCTGCCGCGGCTCTTCCTGGTCGAGGCCGAATTCGGCGTGGCGATGCTCGAGGCCGAGGCGGCCTGGGTCGCCGAACTGCGTACGGAACTCGTCTCCGGCACCTTCCCCGACATCGATTTCTGGCGGCGCGCCCACTCGGAACAGATTCCGCCCGCCGAGGTCGCCGCGATGGTGGAAGGAGGGACGTTCCGACAGCCGACCGACGACTGATCCACGCTACGACAATCCACCGACGAACCGGGCCCGGCGCAGTGCGGCAACACCGCGCCGAGCTCGATCCACTTACCTCTCGAACCGCATTCACGCAGGCGAACCCAGCCCGAGTATGGCAACTTCAGGATAACTGGGCAGCGCGTGCGCGGATCGGATCGGGTTCATCCACTCGAGGAGATTTCCCATGTCCGCAGTCACATCCGCCCTCGTCATCGGCGGCGGTGTCGCCGGCCCCGTCGCCGCCACCGCCCTGCGCAAGGCCGGAATCGAGGCGACCGTCTACGAGGCCTATCCGGGACCGGCCTACAACATCGGCAGCGCCCTGGGTTTCGCACCCAACGGCCTGGCCGCCCTGGACACCATCGGCGCCGGCGATGCCGTGCGGGCCGTCGCTCTGCCGATCACTCGCACCGTGATGTCGTTGGGCCACAAAGATATCGAGCTGCCGACGGCCGCCGGCCTGGAACCGCTGCACGCGATCGATCGCAGCGCCCTGCATCAGGTCCTGCACGATCATGCCGTCGACACCGGCGTGGCGGTCGAATACTCCAAGCGCCTGGTCGGCGTCGAGGAACATCGCGACGGCGTGACCGCCCGGTTCGCCGACGGCTCCACCGCCACCGCCGACATCCTCGTCGGCGCCGACGGCATCAAGTCGCGCGTGCGCACGCTCATCGATCCGAACGCCCCGGGCGCCGACTACACCGGCATGCTCGGTTTCGGCGCCTACACCGCATGCTCGCATCCGGTCACCCCGGAGACCATGGTGTTCGCCTACGGTCGCAACGCCTACTACCTGTATTGGTCGATGCCCGACGGCCGGATCGCCTGGGGCGCCAATCTGCCCCACAAGCAGTATCTTTCGCTGACCGAGGCGCGGGAGGTCCCGGCCGAACGGTGGTTGCGGACCCTGCGCGAGGTCTACGGCGAGGACACCCCCGGCGCCGAACTGGTTCGCAACACCCGGCCGGAAGAGTTGGTCGTCACCGGCGGCCTGCACATCATGCCGCCGGTGCCGCACTGGTATCGCGATCGCATGGTGCTGGTCGGCGACGCGGTGCACGCGCCGTCCAACAGCACCGGCCAGGGAGCGTCGATGGCGATCGAGAGCGCGGTGCAACTCGCTCGCTGTCTGCGCGATTTCGATTCACCGGCAACGGCTTTCGCCGCCTACGAACGGATCCGTCGTCCCCGGGTGGAGAAGGTGGCGGCCCGGGGAGCCAAGATCAACCAGTCGAAGACCGTCGGCCCGGTGATGCGCCGGATGATGCCGCTGGTCATGCCGCTGGCGACCAAACTCTTCAAAATGGAGGAGGTCATGGCCCGCGAACAGAGCTACACCATCGACTGGGACGCGCCGGTCGACGAGCGCGCGGAACTCGCTGTCGCGTGAGCGTATTCACCTGGAGGGCAAGGTAATCGAGCCCGAGCGCCGCGGCCGGCGGTGATCACACCGTCAGCCGCAGCGCCTCCGGCCGTTCCACTTCCTCCAGCAGTTTCGCCGCGATATTGTCCAGCGCGCGATCGAAGAGTGCGCGATCGTCCGGGTCGGCGCAATCCCAATCGTCGAGATAGCGGCACAGCCATCTGCGCCAAGCGGCGAGAATGCGGTCGTACTCGGCCTGGCCACTCGCGGTCAGATCCATTCGGTCGCCGTCGAATTCGATGTAGCCGGATCGCACTGCCTTGTCGTACACCGGTTCCAGCACTTCCGGCGGCATCCAGTGCGCTCGCGCCACCGCCGCGAGCTCGGCCGAACCGCGGGCGCGC
Source organism: Nocardia sp. 852002-51101_SCH5132738 (assembly GCF_001665695.1). Lineage (NCBI taxonomy): Bacteria > Bacillati > Actinomycetota > Actinomycetes > Mycobacteriales > Nocardiaceae > Nocardia > Nocardia sp. 852002-51101_SCH5132738. The sequence goes on from NZ_LZML01000157.1 coordinate 119,872, forward strand.
TGCAACATCTTCACCTGCCCGATGGCCCAGGCCTGATCCCGGCCGAGCGGACTGTCCACGGCCGCCAGGATCTGCGGATCGGGCAACTCGTCGTCGCGCAGTCTGCGCAGCACGTTCGCCAGCGAATGCTCCAGGCGGACAATACGATCCGGAGAATCGGGCACCGAGAAACCGCCGCCCACATCGGCCGCCTCCGCGCGGACGCTGTCGCGCAACGGAACCTGCTTCAGGAACCACGCCACGACGAAACCGACCACGGCCACCGGCACCACCCAGCGGAAGACGTAATCGATGGTGTCGGCATAGGCGTCGATGATCGGGATCGCCTGGGCGTACGGAAGCTGGTGCAACAGTTGCGGACTCTGCGCCACCGCGGGCGGCACCCCGGGCACCTCGGTGAGCGCCTGGCGCAGATTCGGTTCCAGCTGATTGCTGTAGAGCGTGCCGAAGATCGCGGTGCCGAAGGTCGACCCGACGGTCCGGAAGAAGGTGACACCCGAGGTGGCGGTGCCCAGGTCCTGGTACGGGACGGTGTTCTGCACGACGATCGTCAGCACCTGCATCGCCAGGCCGATGCCCAGACCGAGGATCAGCATGTACAGCGATTGCAGCCAGAATCCGGTGGTCCGGCCCATGGTCGACATCAGATACAGCCCCACCGCCATGACCGCGGTGCCCGCGACCGGGAAGTATTTGTAGTAGCCGGTCCGGCCCACCACCTGGCCGGAGATGATCGAGGTGGTGAACAGGCCCACCACCAACGGCAGGGTGCGCAGTCCGGACGCGGTGGCCGAGACACCGTTGACGTATTGCAGATAGGCCGGCAGATAGGTCATCGCGCCGAGCATCGCGAAGCCGACGATGAAGCTGAGGATCGAGCAGACGGTGAAGACATTGCTGCGGAACAGATGCATCGGCAGCATCGGCTCGGCCGCGCGGGTCTCGACGAAGACGAACGCTGTCAGCAGGACCACCGCGGCCGCGAACAGTCCGATGATGGTCGCCGAACCCCACGGATACTCCTGGCCGCCCCATTCCAGTCCGAGAATCAGACAGCTGACGCCGATCGCGACCAGTGCGATGCCGGCGTAGTCGACCACCGGCCGCACCGCGGCGCGGATCGACGGAATCGCCCGTGCCGCAACGGCGATCATCAGAATCGCCAGCGGCACGTTCACGTAGAAGCACCAGCGCCAGCTGGCATGGTCGGTGAACAGCCCGCCCAGCGTAGGGCCGACCACGGTGGTGATGCCGAAGACCGCGCCCAGCGCACCCTGATATTTGCCCCGGTCACGCAGCGGGATCACATCGGCGATCAGCGCCATCGAGGTCACCATCAGCCCGCCCGCGCCGACTCCCTGGATGCCGCGCGCGACGATGAGCAGCGTCATGCCGTGAGCGAGCCCCGCCACCATCGACCCGATGATGAAGATCAGTCCGCTGAGCTGGAAGATCAGTTTGCGGCCGAACAGGTCGCCGAATTTTCCCGCCAGCGCGGTGGCGACGGCCTCGGCCAGCAGATACGCCGTCACGACCCAGGCCATATGCCCGGCGCCACCCAGGTCGGCGACGATGGTCGGCAACGCGGTCGACACGATGGTCTGGTCGAGCGCGGCCATCAACATCCCCAGCACGACGGTGGCGAAGACGGCGTTGACGCGGGTATGGCTCACGGGTGCGGGCGATTCGGCGACTGCGGCGACACCGGACATTAGCTCAGTATGTGCCCTTGTCCCGATTCGATCGGCGTAACACGGCAATACGCCGGCTTGCTTCCCTCACCCGCAAATCTTCGGCATTCATATCGCCCATGCCGGAGCGATGGTCGATACCCTGACGACACGGCGACCGAACCCTACCGCCGGAACTTACTCTGGAGTAAGGTCACGCGGTGAGGATGCGACGAGGCTCCTACTCCCAAACGTAAACAGTGAGGTCTCACCATGGCGTGGAATCCCAGCGAGATCCCGGCGCAGCACGGACGCACGTTCGTGATCACCGGAGCCAACGGCGGTATCGGCAAGCACACCACCCGAGCACTGGCCGCCAAGGGGGCGACCGTGATCATGGCCTGCCGCAACACCACGACAGCACAGCAGGTCGCCGACGGTATCGAGGGTGATGTCCGAGTTTCCGCACTGGATCTGGCCGATCTCGCCTCGATTCGCGAATTCGCCGAGCGCACCGGGGAATTCGATGTGCTGATCAACAACGCAGGACTGATGAACATCCCCTTCTCGCGGACCGAGGACGGCTTCGAAACCCAGTGGGGGGTCAACCATCTCGGTCACTTCGCGCTGACCGGACTGCTGCTGGACCGTATCGGCGACCGGGTGGTCACTCTCGCCAGCATCGCGCACCGGCAGACGCCGAAGCTGTGGATCGACGACCTCAACTACGAGAACCGCCGCTACCAGCGCAACCTCGCCTACGCACAGTCGAAGTTGTCGAATCTGATGTTCGCGCGCGAACTGCAACGACGCCTGGCCGAGTCCGGATCCGCCAAGCGGTCCTATGCCGTCCACCCCGGCGTCTCGCCCACCGATCTGTTCACCCGGACCGAGACCCCGCTCGACAAGGTCGCCAAGCCCTTCATCGCATTGGCCGGGCACTCCCCGCGCAAGGCGGCGGAGTCGAGCCTCTACGCGGCCACCGTGCCGGACGCCGATCCGAACACCTACTGGGGACCGACGCTGCTGTTCGGTTCCCGCGGTCCGGTGCGGCCGTCACCGTCGAGCGGGCTGTCGAAGAACACCGATCTGCAGCGGCGGCTGTGGGAGGAATCCGAGCGGCTGACCGGCGTGACCTACAAATTCTGACCAGCGCCGATCGCCGGGCACCTCACACTACGGCCCGTGTAGTAGACCGGGTACCGTGGTAGGCGTGTCCGCTCCACATCGTCGCCCGGCCCTGATCATCCTGGTGGTCGTGGCCGCGCTGGCGTGCCTGGGGTTGGGCTGGTGGCAGTGGGGACGGTTCGAATCCTCGTCCGGAACCGCGCAGAACCTCGGTTACGCGCTGCAGTGGCCGCTGTTCGCCGGATTCGTGGTCTTCGCCTATTTCCGGTTCGTGCGACTCGAACGCGATACCGCCGCCGAGCACACCGAGGCGACGGAACCGGCCGAGGCATCGAGCCCGGCCGACTCCGCGACTCCGGCTCGGCGGAAGACCAAACGGGCTGCGCCGCGCGAGATCCCGGCCGGCATCCTGCCCGAACGGCCGACCGCCGCCCGCGACGACGACCCGGTGCTGGCCGAATACAACAAATACCTTGCCGATCTGCACGCACAGGATGTGCGCGAGCGGATGCACGCCGTGGGGCTCGACGGCCCCGACATCGAGAGGAGAGCCGGTTGAGCGCCGACCGCCCCACCACCCCGGCCGCCACCACCACACCGGCACCGGCCGGCACGCCCGCCCCCACGGCCCGCGACACCGGCCGCATCCGGTCGGCGCTGACCCGCTACCGCGTGCTCGCCTACATCACCGGTGTCTGGCTGCTGCTGTTGTGCGCGGAGATGGTGTACAAGTACCTGCTGCTCGACGACAGCAGCAAGGCGCCGCACTGGCTTTTCTACATCGGCCAGATCCACGGCATCTTCTACATGCTGTACCTGGTGTTCACCATCGACCTGGGCATCAAGACGCGCTGGAAGCCGCTGACGTTGGTGATCACCGCGCTCGCCGGAACCATCCCGTTCCTGTCCTTCGTCTGCGAGCACTACCGCACCCGCCAGGTCCGAGCCGAGTTCTTGAGCTGAGCCGCTCGGTCGCGCTCAGGACTCGGCGAGTTCGGCCAGTGCCGGAAGCAGGGCGCGCAGGGCTCGGCCGCGGTGGGAGGCGGCGTCCTTGTCCGCCGGAGTGAGCTGGGCCGCCGAGACCGACCCGCCGGCCGGGACGAACAAGGGGTCGTAGCCGAAACCGCCGTCGCCGACCGGCTTTCGCGCGATCTTGCCCGGCCATTGGCCGAGGGTGACGACCTCACGGCCGTCGGCGACCAGGGCGCAGGCCGAGACGAAGCGGGCGCCGCGGCGTTCGTCGGGGACGTCTCCCAGCTGGGCGAGCAGCAGCTCGTTGTTGGCCGCGTCGTCGCCGTGGCGGCCCGCCCAGCGCGCGGACAGCACGCCCGGCATACCGTTGAGAGCGTCGACCGCGAGGCCGGAATCGTCTGCCACACAAGGCAATCCGGTGGCCGTCGCACCGTCGCGAGCCTTGGCGAGAGCATTTTCCTCGAAGGTCGCACCCGTTTCGGGGGCCTCCGGGAACGGCGGCACCTCGTCCAGGCCGATGATCTCCAGACCCGCGACGCCCGCCTCGGCGAGGATGCGGCGCAATTCGCCGAGCTTCTTCGCGTTGCGACTGGCCACCAGTACCCGGCGCGCCATTACTTCCTCTTCTCGCCCGGCTCGGGCAGATGTCCCGGATACGGCAGCGCGAGCGCCTGCTTCTGGACCTCGAACAGCTGCTCACAGCCGGCCAGCGCGGAATCCAGCAGCTTGTCCAGGGTCGAGCGGGGGAAGGTGGCGCCCTCGCCGGTGCCCTGGATCTCGACCAGGGTGCCGGTGTCGGTGGCGACCACGTTCATATCGACCTCGGCGCGCGAATCCTCCTCGTAGGGCAGGTCCAGGCGCACCCGCCCGTCCACCACACCGACGCTGACCGCGGCGATCATGCACGAGATCGGCTGCGGATCGGCCAGGCGGCCGGCGGCTCCGAGGTAGGTGATCGCATCCGCCAGCGCCACGTAAGCGCCGGTGATCGCCGCGGTGCGGGTGCCGCCGTCGGCCTGCAGGACATCGCAGTCGAGGGCGATGGTGTTCTCGCCGATCGCGGCCAGGTCGATGCACGCCCGCAGCGACCGGCCGACCAGACGGCTGATCTCCTGGGTGCGCCCGCCGACCTTGCCCTTCACCGATTCGCGCCCGCTGCGGGTGTGAGTGGCGGCCGGCAGCATCGCGTATTCGGCTGTGAGCCAGCCCAATCCGGAGTCGCGCCGCCACGGGGGCACGCCCTCGGTGACGCTCGCGGTGCACATCACCCGCGTCTGACCGAATTCGACCAGTACCGAACCCGCCGGATGCGTGGTGAATCCCCGGGTAATCCTTACCTCGCGGAGTTCGTCGTCCGCTCTGCCATCGGCTCGTCTAGACACCACGCCAGCCTAAGGGATGGGTACGACGCCCCTCCCCCGGCGGGGCACCAACATCTCCACCCGGCGGGGTCGGCGCTCAGATGTCGATGACCTCGCCCGGCGAGACCGCGTGCACGGGCCCGCTGAACTGCTCCTTGGCCTCGGCGATGACGTCCTCGCGCGAGGTCCACGGCGGAATGTGGGTGAGCAGCAGTTCGCCGACACCCGCACGGTCGGCGATCATTCCGGCCTCGGTGCCCGAAAGGTGAATCCCCGGTGGGCGATTGGCCGGATCGTGCGTCCACGAGGCTTCCGACAGCAGGATGTCGGCACCCTCCGCGAGTTCGAAAACGGCGGGGCACAAGGCGGTGTCACCCGTGTAGACCAGGGTGCGGCCGGTGGCGGTGGTGATGCGCAGGCCGTAGGACTCCGGCGGGTGGTACATCCGGCGAGCGACCACCGTGTGGCCGGGGCCGAAGCGCACCTCGGCGCCCTCCTCCCAGGGGCGCATATCGATCACGTCGGACCAGTCGTCGCATTCGCCGCCGATCTCGGCCGAGGCGTTGCCGATTCGCAGCGCCGAATCCGAGGGGCCCTGCACGATGGCCTTCCCGGTCGGCGGGTTCGGGTGATACCGCCGCCACACCAGCAATCCGGGCAGGTCCAGGCAGTGATCGGCGTGCAGGTGGGTGAGGAAGATGTCGACCTCGCCGGGATCCAGGTGGCGCTGCAACGCACCCAGCACGCCGGGACCGAAATCGATCACGGTGGGGGTCATATCCGGACCGGTCAGCAAATAGCCCGACGCAGGGGAATCCGGGCCGGACACACTGCCCGAACACCCGAGGACGGTGAGGCGCATTCCCCCATGCTGCCACGCTGCATTCTCACTCAACTGGGGATCCCCCAAATCGCCGGCCGGGTTCCGCAGTCACCCCGACGATGCGAGGCGGCCGGCACTCTCCCCGCGACGATGACGACGTTCATTCGATGAGAGTACCCAGCCGGCCAGCAGTCCACCCAACGCACCGAAAAGATGCCCTTGCCAAGAGATTCCGGACTGTCCGGGCAGCACACCCCACAGAATCGAGCCGTAGAGCAGACCCACGACGACGCCCACGAGGATCTGCCACAGGTTGCGGGTGAACAGGCCGCGCGAGATCAGATAGGTGAGCCAGCCGAACACCAGGACCGAGGAGCCGATATGCACCGAACCGCTCGCCCCGGTGAGCCAGGTGCCGATCCCGGCCACGATCCAGACGATGGCGGTGGCGGCCAGACCGCGACCGATCCCGGTGAGCAACGTCAGCAGTCCGAGCACGATCACCGGCAGAGTGTTGCCGATCAGATGCGCCCAATTCGCGTGCAGGACGGGGGCGAAGACGATGCCCTCCAGACCCGCGGCCGTCCGGGGCCGCACCCCCGCACCGTCGAGGTCGTGGTTCGAGACGGTGTCGACCCCCTCGACCGCGTACAGCAGCGCCACGAAGCTGAGGGTCATCGCAATCGCCCGCTGCCACAACAACTTCAGCGCGGCGGTGCGTCCGGCCTCGGATGCCGGCGTGGCGGGAACGGGCCGCGGCGAGGGAGATTGCGAACCGGGCGGTACGGAACCGGCGGGTTTTCCCGCGGACTTCTGCAGTTCGGCCCGCAGCGCGGCAATCCGATCCGGGTCGAAGGACGGGCCCATCTGCTCGGCCACCGCCATCACCTCCTCGCGAGACCGGCCGTCCGGTCGCTCGCCCTCAACGGTACCGCTGCGGCGAGGAACCGGACTCGGACCGGCGCTGCGGCCGGTCCACCGGGATTACGCCCAGAGCTGGCCTTCGAGCCGTTCCTCGGCATCCTCGAGCGTGCCGTCGTACGCGCCGGTCGACAGGTACTTCCAACCACCGTCGGCCACCACGAACGCGATATCGGCCCGCTTGCCCGCGCGCAACGCCTTGTTGCCCACACCGAGGGCGGCGTGCAGGATCGCACCGGTGGAGATGCCGGCGAAGATGCCCTCCTCCAGTACCAGCTCCCGGGTGCGCCGCACCGCGTCGTAGGGCCCGACGGAGAACCGCGAGGTCAGCACCGATTCGTCGTAGAGCTCCGGAATGAAGCCCTCGTCGATGTTGCGCAAGCCGTAGACCAGTTCGCCGTATCGCGGCTCGGCGGCCACGATATCGATCTCCGCGACCTTCTCGCGCAGGTAACGACCGGTTCCCATCAGAGTCCCGGTGGTGCCCAGACCGGCGACGAAGTGGGTGATCTCCGGAAGGTCCGCCAGGATTTCCGGGCCGGTGCCCTGATAGTGCGCGTCGGCATTGGCGGGATTGCCGTACTGGTACAGCATCACCCAGTCGGGATGTTCGGCGGCGATCCGCTTGGCCTTCGCGACGGCCTGGTTGGAACCACCGGCGGCCGGCGAGTCGATGATTTCGGCGCCGAACATGGTCAGCAGCTGCCGCCGCTCGACCGAAGTGTTCTCCGGCATCACACAGACCAGGCGATAGCCCTTGAGCTTGGCTGCCATGGCCAGCGAGATGCCGGTATTGCCACTGGTCGGCTCCAGAATCGTGCAGCCGGGCCGCAGCGTGCCGTCGGCCTCGGCCTGTTCGATCATGCGCAGGGCGGGCCGGTCCTTGATCGACCCGGTCGGGTTGCGGTCCTCGAGTTTGGCCCACAGCCGGACGTGGTCGTCACCGTCCCATTTGGGCGACAGCGTCCGCAGACCCACCAGCGGGGTGTTGCCGAGGGTCTCGATCAGCGATTCGTAGCGTGCCACGGAAATCAGCGGCCGAGCGCGCCGCCGGCGACGGTGCTGTCCAGGCCGCCTCCGGCGACGGCAGGAAGAATGGTCACCGATCCGTTGGCCGGAACCTCGGCCTCCAGCCCACCGGCGAAGCGCACGTCCTCGTCGTCGACGTAGATGTTGACGTAGCGGTTGAGCTTGCCGTCGGACAGCAGGCGCTGTTCGAGTCCGGGGTAGTTGGTCTCGAGGTCACCGATCACCTCGGCGAGGGTGGAACCGGTCGCCTGGACCCGCTTCTCACCTCCGGTGAGGGTGCGCATGATGGTCGGGATGGACACGGTTACCGACATGGGTGCTCCTGTTTCTTCTGGTCGCCTGGTTCGCGGACGCGTCGGGCTCAGGCCCGGGGGTATTCGGTCACGATCTTCACCGGTTCCTCGGTGACCACACCGTCGAGGATCCGGTAGCTGCGCAGTTCGTGCTCGTGCGGGTCGCGGGTGGACACCAGCACGTAGTGGGCGTTCGGCTCGGAGGCGTACGAGATGTCCGTCCGGCTCGGATAGGCCTCCGTGGCGGTGTGCGAGTGGTAGATCACCACCGGCTCCTCGTCGCGGTCGTCCATCTCCCGCCAGACCCGCAGCTGTTCGCCGGAGTCGAATCGATAGAAGGTGGGCGAGCGCTCGGCGTTGATCATCGCCACGAATCGCTCGGGACGGTCGGAGCCCTCGGCGCCGGCGATCACACCGCAGGCCTCGTCGGGATGATCGGCGCGGGCGTGCGCCACCATCGCATCCACGAGATCGGCCCTGATCACCAGCACAGTTCGAATCCTTCCGCTCACCGCACGACGCGCCGGCCCGCGCGGGTCGTATCGCTGCCGTCAACGGCCGAGGATATTCGGCTATTCCCACCCACCGCGCGGCCGGGCCTGATATAGCACGTCGGAGGGCGGCGGAATACCTCGATCGGGGCGGACGCCACTCAGCCGAACAACTCACGGTAGGTCGGAATGCCCGCCACCGGGTTCGCCCGCAGGACCGCGTCCACGATCGCCCGCTCCACACAGACCGCGGCCGCGGTGCACAGTTCGTCGAGCAGCAGCAGATCCGCCGGAAACGCGGGCGGCAGCGCGATATTCGATTCCGCGGTCGCCGTGCCGGTGGCCAGCGCGAACAGAGTGTCACCGTCCAGCGGGGAATGGGCGGGACGGATCGCGCGGGCCAGCCCGTCGTGCGCGGTGACGGCGAGGCGGCGACATCCCGCCGGATCCAGCGCGGCATCGGTGGCCACCACACCGATGGTGGTGTTGAGCACGGTTCCCTTCACCGGCAGGGCATTGGCGCGGGCCAGCGCTTCGGCCGTGGCGGGTGCCAGACCGAAATGCTCCGGTCCGTCGGTACCCACTCCCCACGGCAGACCGGTCCGCGGATCGAATACCGAGCCGACCGGATTGGCTACCACCAGCGCACCGACGGTATGACCGGCGGCCGGGCCCGCGGTGAAATGCACACTGGCCGTGCCGATTCCGCCTTTAAGGGAACCGGCACGCGCGCCGGTACCGGCGCCCACACTGCCGCGCTCGAACACCGCACTCGCCGATTCCGTTGCGCGATAGCCGAATTCCGCGGTCGGCCGGATATCCCACGCCCCCACCGGGAGATCGAAGATCACCGCGCCCGGAACGATCGGCACCACCCGCGAGGGATCGGCCGGATCCATCGGAATGCCCTCGCCGTCCTCCTCCAGCCGGCGCATCACCCCGTCGGCGGCCGCCAGCCCGTAGGCGCTGCCGCCGGTGAGCAGTACCGCATTCACCTGCCGCACCGTCTGTCCGGGATCGAGCAGATCGGTCTCGCGAGTGCCCGGTCCCCCGCCGCGCACGTCGACCGAGGCGGTGGCGCCGCCCGGCACGCGCACCACGGTGCATCCGGTCGCGGCGCCCGAACCCAGCGTCGCGTCCGGATCGAGTTCGTGATGATGGCCGACGAGCACACCAGCGACATCGGTGATCGAATCGCGAGGTCCCGGCACCGAAGTCACATGTCCTCCTGCAGAGGTCGGCATCCGCGCGGCGAGAGCGGAGTCAGGGAGCGAGGGCGTGCAGCAGCGAATCCTGCATCCAGGTGAGCCAGTGGTAGACGTCCAGGTGCGGGGCGCGGGGGTCGTCCGGATCGAGTTGGTCCGGCGTGTCGGGATCTATGCCCAGTGCGGTGCCGAGCGCGAGCCGCACGTCGTTGAGCGCGTTCAGCCAGGCGTCGGCCTGTTCGGGGGTGAGCACGATCTTGCCGCCGCGCTCGGGCAGGGTTTCCAGAACCACCGTGCCGGCGGCGACCTTCGCGTCGATGATCTCGGGTTCGTGCAGGCTGCGCAGAGCGCTGTTGAGATCGGCGCGGTCGGCGTCCGGGGAACCGGGTTCCTTGCGATGGAAGTCGGGCAGCAGCCGCGCCAGCCGCGGGTCCTCCGGCGCAGCGCTGTTGCCGGTGCGAAGTCCGGTCAGCTCCGCGAGATCGTCCTCGGGGGTGGACCGGGCCCGATCGGTGAGCAGTCCGGTTACCGCCCCCACCAGCGAACGCAGAACGTCCGCCTCCCTGGAGTCCATTTCCGACCGCAGCTTGAGCCCGCTCAGCGAGTTCTTCCTGCTCCACTTGCGCACGGGGCTACCGTAGCCGTCGCGGTCACTGGTCACGTTGCATGGTCGCCCAGAGTCCGGCGGCATGCAGACGCTGAACGTCGTGCTCCATCCTGTCCCGGGACCCCGACGACACCACCGCCTTGCCCTCGTTGTGTACCTGCAGCATCAGTTCGGTTGCCTTGGCTTTGCTGTAACCGAACAGCTTTTGGAAGATGTAGGTGACGTAGTGCATCAGGTTCACCGGGTCGTCCCAGACCACCGTGACCCACGGCCGGTCCTCGGCCTCCAGGATCTCGGTGACCTCGACGGTTTCCGGTGTGGCCTGAGCCGCCGACAACTGTCCGGCTACGGCGCATACGCGGCTGCTCCGCCCCGCCCACGACTGCCCCGGCCATGCCGTGTCCTGCGGGCCCGTCGCTCGCGCCGCTGCCTGGTTCGCGCCGACCGGACCGGCGGCGATCCGGACGGCGTCTCTCATGCACAGACCCATACCCTCAGAGTACGACGCGCCTCCGGATAAACAACACCCGCGCCGAGCAGGTCCCGAAGGCCATCCGCGCCGCCGCGCGTCCGGTATGTCTACAGTGGCCGCGTGGACACATCGGCCGCCGCCGCGAGCACCGCCCTGCTGACCGACCAGTACGAGCTGACCATGCTCGCGGCCGCCCTGGCCGACGGTTCGGGCCAGCGGCAATGCACCTTCGAGGTATTCGCTCGCCGGTTGCCACACGGCCGCCGATACGGCGTCGTCGCGGGTACCGACCGGTTGCTCACCGCGTTGCGGGACTTCCGTTTCGGCGAAGCCGAACTCGCTGTGGCAGCGCGATTCCTGGACCCGCGAACCCTGGAATGGCTGCGCGATTTCCGCTTCACCGGCGATATCGACGGCTATCTGGAAGGCGATCTCTACTTCCCCGGCTCGCCGATCCTGTCGGTGCGCGGCAGTTTCGCCGAGTGCGTGGTGCTGGAAACGCTGATCCTGTCGATCCTCAACCACGACAGCGCGATCGCCGCCGCGGCGGCTCGGATGGTCAGCGCGGCCGCGGGACGCCGGATGATCGAGATGGGTTCGCGCCGCACCCACGAACTGGCCGCTCCCGCCTGCGCCCGCGCCGCCTATCTGGCCGGATTCGACGCCACCTCGAATCTGGAGGCGGTGCGGCGCTACGGGATTCCTGGCGCCGGCACCAGCGCTCACGCCTTCACGCTGCTGCACAGCGGCCCGGACGGGCAGCACGAGGCGGCGGCGTTCCGCAGTCAGGTCGACGCGCTGGGCATCGGAACCACACTGCTGGTGGACACCTTCGACATCACCGCCGGGGTGGCCCGGGCCATCGAGGTGGCCGGGCCCGAATTGGGCGGCGTGCGTATCGATTCCGGCGACCTGGGCGTCTTGGCGCGGCAGGTGCGCGATCAGCTCGACACCCTCGGCGCGAAACACACCCGGATCGTGGTGTCCGGCGATCTGGACGAATACGCGATCGCCGCCCTGCGCGCCGAACCGGTCGACGTCTACGGCGTGGGCACCTCCCTGGTCACCGGGTCGGGCGCGCCGACCGCCGGAATGGTCTACAAGCTGGTGGAAGTCGAGGGCGTACCGGTGGCCAAGCGCAGTAGTCACAAACAGTCGCGAGGCGGTACCAAGCGCGCCGTGCGACTGTCCCGCGACACCGGCACCATCGTCGAGGAGATCGTGTATCCGGCCGCGGCACCCCGACCCACCGGCAACGGGTACGAGGTGCGGGATCTGCTGATTCCGCTCATTCGCAAAGGCGAGCCGGCAGCCGATTCACCGGACCTGGCCGGCAGCCGGGAGTTGGTGGCACGCGGCCTGGTCAGCCTCCCCTGGGAAGGTTTGAAATTGTCCGCGGGCGAACCGGCTGTCGCGACCACATTCCTACAATGAAGGAGAGGCAACCGGCGCGAAACGAGGTGCGGGAGATGGGTAGAGCACTCATCGTCGTCGATGTGCAGAACGACTTCTGCGAGGGCGGCTCCCTCGCGGTCGCGGGCGGCGCCGCGGTGGCCCGGCAGATCAGCGAGTATCTGGTTGCCCGGGGCGACGACTATGCCGCCATCGCCGCCACCCGCGATCTGCACATCGATCCGGGCGGCCACTTCTCCGATCGGCCCGACTTCGTGGACACCTGGCCGCGTCATTGCGCCGCCGGCACCCCGGGTGCGGATTTCCACCCGAACCTGGAGACCACACATTTCGAGGCGGTGTTCTCCAAGGGCGCCTACAGTGCCGCCTATTCCGGCTTCGAAGGGGCGACCGAAGAGGCGGTCGGATTGGCGGAGTGGTTGCGCGCCAAGGGCATCGACGCGGTGGACGTCTGTGGCATCGCCACAGACCACTGTGTCCGCGCCACCGCCGCCGACGCCCGCGCGGCGGGTCTGTCCACGCGGGTTCTGCTCGATCTCACCGCGGCGGTGTCGGCGGAGACGACGCAGATCGCGCTGGATCGTCTGCGTGCGGCTGGTGTCGAGTTGTCCGGACAGGTCCCTTTGCTGAACTGAACTGAGCCTCGCTGAACTGACCCGACCCGCCCCGCGGTCCCGGGCGGACCGGACTTCGGCCCCGCCCGACCTCAGCCGGCCAGGAAGCCGACCAGCGCACCGGCCACCGCCTCGGGGTTCTCGACTTGGGGATAGTGACCCGTCGCGGGCGGTTCGTCCAGCACTTCGAAGCGCGCTCCCGGCAGCCGTTCCCGCAGGCGGGGAAGGAGATGGCCGCCACTGATCGGATCGGCCGGACCCCATACGAAAAGCGTGGGCCCGGAATACGTTTCGAGCGCCTGCTGCCAGCGTTCGGCATTGGCCCGGCGCTCGGCGTGGTAGCGATTGAGCGCCCATTGCACGTGCTTACCGCCGCCGTCGGTCATCGCCAGCCACATCTGATGCAGATCGGCATCGGGGACCGGGCGCCCCAGGATCTTGCGCAGGGTCATCCGGAAGGTCGTCTCCGACATGAGCGGATTCAGTATCTTGCCGATCGGGGTGGTCATCAGATGCTGAATCGGCAAGGGCCGGTACAGGTCCGGGTACAGGCCGCCGTTGAGCCAGGCCATCCGCTGTACCCGCGTACTGTCGCGGGCCAGTAACTCCTGTGCCACGCTGACCCCGTAATCGTGTGCCACGAGCGCGGTGCCGGTGATTCCGAGCCGCTGCCAGAGCTGTTCGACCAGCGTGGCCTGTTCGGTCATCCGGTACTCGTGCCCGCGCGGTTTGTCGCTGGCACCGAAGCCGAGGAAATCCAGAGTCGTTACCCGGCAGCCGGATTCGGTGAGGGCGGGCAGGATCGAGACCCAATCGTGCGAGGACGTCGGATATCCGTGCAGCAGCGTCACCGGCCGCCCGTCGATCGGGCCGTCCTGCCGGTGGAAGATCCGGTGGCCACTCAGTTCCAGGTGCGAACCCCCGGCGATCCAGGTGCGGTAATCCGGCTCCACGCGCGTCTCCTTCCCCGTACCGCACCCCCTGATGCGGATTACCGCCAACCCTACTGGCCGTCCCGGACGCGGCCACCGGATCCGGCGTCACCGCGACGGCCACTGTGGACAACCGCCGGCCTGTGCACAACCTCGCGCGGACGGGAGCGGGCAGGCACGGGCGACCGCCGCCGGTCGGGTCGATTGTCGGCAGGGGGCGCTAGTCTTCCTGGGTGCCCGAACTCCCGCCCGTACCGACCCTGCTGGCGACCGCCGTGGAAGCACTCGGCGGTACGGCGCGTACCGGTCAGCAGACGATGTCGGCCGCGGTCGCGCACTCCATCGACACCAAGGAGCACCTGGCCGTCCAGGCCGGAACCGGCACCGGTAAGTCGCTGGCGTATCTGGTGCCGAGCCTGCGGCACGCGGTGCAGAGCGGACGCACGGTCGTGGTGTCGACGGCCACCATCGCGCTGCAGCGGCAGCTGGTCGACCGCGATCTGCCCCGGTTGGCGCAGGCGCTGGAGAAACCACTGGGCCGGCGCGCCCGGTTCGCGATCCTCAAGGGCCGCAACAACTATCTGTGCCTGCACAAGATCAACAGCGCGATCCCGGACGAACCACCGGAGACCGAACTGTTCGACGCCTTCGCGATCTCCCGGCTCGGGCGCGAGGTGCAGCGACTCAACGAGTGGGCCTCCGATACCGAGACCGGCGACCGGGACGAACTGGTCCCCGGCGTCAGCGACCGGGCATGGCGCCAGGTCAGCGTGTCGGCGCGGGAATGCCTGGGCAAATCGCGCTGTCCCTTCGGCACCGACTGCTTCGCCGAACGCGCTCGCGCGGAATCAGGACAGGCCGATGTGGTGGTCACCAACCACGCGCTGCTGGCCATCGATGCCATCAGCGGCATCCAGGTGCTGCCCGAACACGATGTGGTCGTCATCGACGAGGCGCACGAACTGGTGGACCGGGTCACCGGCGTGGCGACCGCGGAACTGTCCACCGCCACCATCACCGCGGCGGCCAAGCGCTGCACCAAACTCGTCGACGAGGGCGATCTCGACCGGCTCGAGGGTGCGGCGGAGGCTTGGCACGAATTGCTCGAGGATCTGCCGGCGGGCCGCTGGGACGAGTTACCCGCCGGCGGCGATCAGGTTCTGGCGCTGCTGCGCGACGCCGCTTGGACCGTCCGCACCGCCCTCGCACCTCCCGGTTCCGGTGCGCCACAAGGCGATCCGGAGGCCGCTGCGGCCCGCAACATGGCGGTGGCCGCGGTCGAGGAGGTGCACGATACGGCCGTGCGCGCGCTGACGGCGTTCGAGGAACCCGATCCCGCGGCCCGCCGCGATGTGCTGTGGCTGGCGGTGGACGAGGTGCGCGGCGTCGCCCGGCGCACGCTGCACATGGCCCCGCTCTCCGTGGGCGGGTTGCTGCGCAGCCGGTTGTTCGGCACCGCGACGGTCATTCTCACCTCGGCCACGCTGCAGGTCGGCGGATCCTTCGACGGATTGGCCGTCACCTGGGGCCTGCCCCCGCAGACACCCGATCGCGCCGGAACCGACGTCCCGGGCGCCGACCGCGCGGACAAGGGCATCCGCCGCATCGACCCGGCCATGGCCAACGGGGCCGAAGCGCCCGCCGACACGTCGGCCATGCGCTGGAATTCGCTGGATGTAGGCTCACCCTTCGATCACGCCAAATCCGGCATCCTCTACGTCGCCGAACATCTCCCGGCCCCCGGCCGCGACGGCCTGGCCCCGTCCTATCTGGACGAGATCGAGCGGCTGATCGAGGCGGCCGGCGGGCGCACGCTGGGGCTGTTCTCCTCGATGCGGGCCGCCAAGGCCGCCAGCGAGATCCTGCGCGAACGCCTGGACACGCCGATCCTGTGCCAGGGCGAGGACGCCACCGGCACGCTGGTCCGCCGCTTCGCCGAAGATCCCGCGACCTCGCTGTTCGGCACGCTCTCGCTGTGGCAGGGCGTGGACGTTCCGGGACCGTCGCTGAGCCTGGTCATTCTCGACCGGATTCCCTTTCCCCGGCCCGACGATCCACTGCTGGTCGCCCGGCAGCAGGCCGTCCAGGCGCGCGGCGGCAACGGCTTCCTGACCATCGCGGCCAACCACGCCGCCCTGCTGCTGGCTCAGGGCACCGGACGGCTGCTGCGCAGCGTGCACGATCGCGGCGTGGTGGCGATTCTGGATTCCCGGCTGGTGACCGCCCGGTACGGCGGATATCTGCGCGCCTCGTTGCCGCCGTACTGGGAGACCTCCGATCCCGAGGTCGTCACCAAGGCGCTGCGGCGGCTGACCGCCACAGCCGCCGATCTGACCGCCGCCGCCGAAAAATGAACCGAACCGTTATGTGACACCACCCACATTGGCTGGGAACCTACTTCTATCCGGAAGTAAGTTGGCGGGCGATACTTCCGGTGCACCCCCAATTCCACATCGGAGTATCCGAGGTCCCCGCGTCGCGAACCCTGCACGCGACGTGGGGACACTCATATCGCCCGGCTCGCGAAACTACTTCACCAACAAGGTGATCACCGCGGCCACCACACCGATCACGACCGCGCCGACTCCCCAGACGATGCCGTGCCGCTGCCACGGCCGCCCGTGGTCGACCGAGAACCGGCCCGGGCCGGTGAAGCCCAGTGCCACCGCGACCACCGCGAACAACAGGGCGGATTCGTATCCGGCGAGCCCGTGCGGCCAGGTCACATGCATCGCATTGATCATGGTGCCGAGCACGATCGCGGCCGCCAGGGGTGTCACCAGCCCGAGGAACAGCAGTCCGCCGCCGACGGCCTCACACAGCCCGGCCAGGGTGGCGAAGAATTTCCCGGGGTCGTAACCCATCTGCTGGAATCCGTCGGCGGTCGCGGACAGGCCGTAACCGTTGAACCAGCCGAAGAGTTTCTGGGTGCCGTGCACGAACAGCAGTCCGCCGAAGACCAGCCGCAGCAGTAGGAGGCCGATATCGGCGGCGACGGGATCGGCGACCGTCCGGAATTCCAGCGAGCGGGCGGTCCGGGTTTCGGTGTTGGCGGTCATGATCGCGGAGTCCTCATCTCGTTAGTTGGCGAAAGCAAAACGGACTGCGGTCCGATTGATAACACGGTCACCAACCGAACCCGGTTCACGGAGTTGTTCCGTGCGGTTCGTTCCGTCCGGCTTGCTCATAGGACGAGGAATCCCCGCCGAACTCATCGGCGGCCGCCGAGCGGTCTACTCGGCGAGGAAGAAGAAGTACGCGAGGAAGACCGCCATCAGCACCCACATGACCGGGTGCACCTCCCGCCCGCGCCGCCGCGCGACCATGACGACGGGATAGAAGGTCAGCCCCATCGCGATTCCGTTGGCGATCGAGTAGGTCAGCGGCATCATGATCACGGTGATGAACGCCGGAATCGCGAATTCGAGCTTGCTCCAATCGATGTCGCCGAGCGCGCGCGACATCAGCACACCCACCACGATCAGCGCCGGCGCGGTCACGGCGGGAACGTCGGCCACCACCGCGAAGATCGGGAAGAAGAACATGGCGGCCAGGAACCACCCCGCGGTCGACACCGCGGTGAGCCCGGTACGCCCGCCCGCACTGACGCCGGCCGTGGATTCGACATAGGCGGTGGTCGTCGAGGTGCCGATGATCGCCCCCGCGGCGGTACCGATCGAATCGGCGGCCAGCGCCTGCGCGGCGCGCGGCAGTTTCCCGTCGGGCCCGAGCAGCCCGGCCTGGTTGGCGATTCCGATCAGCGTGCCCGAGGCGTCGAAGAAGTCGACGAACAGCATGGTCAGCACGACGATCGCCATCTGGCCGGTGAAGGCGTGCGGCAGATTCACGATGGCCTGGCCGAAGGTCTGGTCCAGCCCGTGCGGCAGCGCCACCACCTGATGCGGCAGATGCACCAGCCCGCTGACGATGCCGACGACCGTCGTGCAGACGATGCCGTACAGCACCGCGCCGTGCCAGCCCAGCACCAGGAAGACCACCGTCACCAGCAGTCCGAACAGGGCCAGCAGCGTGGTCCCCTTGGTGAAATCACCCAGGTGTACGAAGGTCGCCGGATCCGAGACCACGATCCCGGCGTTCTTGAAGCCGAGGAACGCGACGAACATGCCGATCCCCGCGCCGACGGCAAGTTTCAGCTGCAGCGGAATCGCGTCGATGATCTTCTCGCGGATCTTGGTCACAGCGAGGACGAAGAAGATGATGCCCGACAACAGCGTGCCCGACAGCGCAACCTGCCAGTCGATCCCCATCCCCAGCACGACCGAATACGCGAAGAAGGCGTTGAGCCCCATCCCGGGCGCCAGCGCGATCGGATAGCGCGCCCACACCCCCATCACGAGCGTGCCCACCACCGCGGCCACCGCGGTCGCGGTGAACACCGCCTGGGTCGGAATGCCGCGCGATCCGAGTTGACCGTGGTCGCCGAGAACCGCCGGGTTGACCGCGAGCACATAGGACATCGCCAGGAAGGTGACGGTGCCGGCCATCAGCTCGCGCTTCATGGTCGATCCGAGCCTCGCGATTCCGAAGTAGGAATCGAGGCGTCCCTTGGACCGTGACAGGACGTCGACACTGCTCATGTACTGCTCTCCACCCTCGCCCCGGACCTATCGGACTGCCGAGGGCACCGTATCGGTCCCGGACCGGTCGATGCCATTCAGATCGGCGAACATGCGGCAAATCACGTTCCCCGATATCCGCGCTGACCAGACGTTCTACGGCCGCGCCGCGGCGACCAATCCGAGTTCCGCCGGGCCCGACAGCAAACGGTGTCTGGGCAGCACGCGGACGGTATACCCGACGGCACCCGAATGCGGCACCGGCGTGGTGACCGCGAACTGCTCGGTGCCGGCATCCGTGGCGATGTGGTCCATGTCTACGACCTCGGTATCGGTCAGCTCGTCGTCGGAACCGACCCGGCCCAATACCGCCTGCACCACCACGTCGCCGACGGACAGCCCGGCGAGATCGATGCGGGCCCGCAGCGACAGTTCCGCACCGATCACCGGAATATCGGGCAGGCCGGAGCTGTCGACCTGCAGGACCTTCACCTGCGACCACGCCCCCTCGAGGCGGCGGCGGTAGTCGGCCAGCTCCCGCGCCCCGGCGAAGTCGTCGGCCGCGACCGCGGCGTACGACGCGGCGGCCGGAAGGTAGTAGCCGGTGGTGTAGTCGCGGACCATGCGCGAGGCGAGCACCTTCGGGCCAAGGGTGCGCAGCGTGTGGCGCACCATTTCCATCCAGCGCACCGGCAGGCCGGAGTCGTCGCGCTCGTAGAACCGCGGCAGCACCGAGCGCTGCAGCATCTCGTACAGCGCGGCCGCCTCCAGATCGTCGCGCCGATGTTCGTCGCGGACGCCGTCGGCGGTCGGGATGGCCCAGCCGTTGTCGCCGTCGTACATTTCGTCCCACCAGCCGTCGCGGATGGAGAGATTGAGGCCGCCGTTGAGTGCGGCCTTCATCCCGGAGGTCCCACAGGCTTCCAGCGGACGCAGCGGATTGTTCAACCACACATCGCAACCCCAGTAGAGGTAGCGGGCCATCGACATGTCGTAGTCGGGCAGGAACACGATGCGGTGCCGCACCGCCGGATCGTCGGCGAACCGCACCACCTGCTGGATCAGTGCCTTACCCCCGTCGTCGGCGGGATGGCTCTTACCCGCGACCACCAGTTGCAGCGGCCGCTCCGGATCGAGCAACAGCGCGCGCAGCCGGTCCGGATCGCGCAGCATCAGCGTGAGCCGCTTGTAGGTGGGCACGCGCCGGGCGAATCCGACGGTCAGCACCCCGGAATCGAAAACCTCGTCCACCCAGCCCAATTCGGCCGGGGCCGCGCCGCGTTCGAGCCAGGAATCCCGCAGCCGGCGACGCACCTCGGCGACCAGCACCGCACGCAGCGCCGCCCGGGTCTCCCACAGCTCGCGCAGATCCACCGACCGCAGCTGTTCCCAGCCGCGCGCCTCGGCCACGAGCTCCGGCCCGACGAGATCGCGCGCCTTGTCTATCCATTCGCGAGCCGCCCAGGTCGGGGCGTGCACCCCGTTGGTCACCGAACCGATCGGCACCTCGGCCGCGTCGAATCCGGGCCACAGCGGCGCGAACATGTCGCGGCTGACCTCGCCGTGCAAGCGCGAAACACCGTTGGCGCGCTGGGCGAGTCGCAAACCGAGGTGGGCCATGTTGAACACCGAAGGATCGGCCTCACGTCCCAGCGCCAGGATCCGGTCCACCGAAATTCCCGGCAGCAGTGGCGATTCCCGTTCCCCGTGGGCGCCGCCGAAGTAGCGGCGGACCAGCCCGGCGGCGAACCGGTCGATACCGGCGGGCACCGGAGTATGCGTGGTGAAGACGGTCGCGGCCCGCACCGCGGCGAGCGCGGAGTCGAAATCCATTTCGCCCGACATATATTCGCGGATCCGCTCGATCCCGAGAAATCCAGCGTGGCCCTCGTTCATATGCCACACGTCCGGATCCGGCAGACCGCGCGCCCGGGTATAGGCGCGGATCGCGCGCACGCCGCCGATGCCGGCCAGAATCTCCTGTTTGATGCGGTGGTCCTGATCGCCACCGTAGAGCCGATCGGTCACCGCCCGCAGTTCCGGATCGTTGTCGCTGATATCGGAATCGAGCAGCAGCAACGGAATTCGCCCCACCTGCGCGATCCACACCCGGGCGCGCAGCACCCGGCCCTCGGGCATGGGCACGTGGACGAGCACCGGGGCGCCCTCCTCGGCCAGCAGTCGCAGCGGCAGGCCTTGCGGATCGAGGTCGGGATAGCGCTCGGCCTGCCAGCCGTCGGCGGTGAGCGACTGCCGGAAATAGCCCGACCGATACAGCAGGCCGACGCCGATCAGCGGCAATCCCAGATCCGAGGCCGCCTTGAGATGGTCACCGGCCAGAATTCCCAGCCCGCCCGAGTAATTCGGCAGCACCTCGGTCACACCGAATTCCATGGAGAAGTAGGCGATACCGCGCGGCGCCGGGGTTTGCGGTTGCGCGGCGTTATGTTCGGCGAACCAGCTGGGTCTGGTCAGATAGTCCCGCAGGTCGGCCTCGGCGGCGTCGACGGCCGCCTGATAATCGGGGTCCGCGGCCCACTCGTCGAGCCGCTCCGCGTCCACCTCGCCGAGCATCCGCACCGGATCGCGGCCGACCCGCGCCCACAACTCGGGATCCAGCTGCGCGAACACATCCTGAGTAGGCCCGTGCCACGACCACCGCAGATTGGCGGCCAGCTCACCGAGGGCGGCCAACCGCTGTGGCAGATGGGCACGAACGGTGAAACGACGCAATGCCTTCACCGGGTAGACCCTACACGGCGGTATCGGGCCGCACCCCGCACGCCGAGACCGGGCCAGCGCGCTGACCTGCTGCGAAAGGTGTTATCCCCGCAGCGTCCGAGCGAGCAGGGCCAGCAGTTCGCGCCGGTGCCGCGCATCGGCTTCGCGGTCGTAGGCCGCGGTGTCGGTCTGGGTGTAACCGTGGTGTGCGCCGGGGTAGACCTCGGTGCGGTAGCGCACTCCGGCCGCGGCCAGCGCCTTGTCGAACGTCTCGATCTGGTCGGGCGTCAGCGAGCGGTCCTGGTCGGCATGGCCGAAATACATTTCCGCCGTGGCACTCTCGACGGCGAGATGCGGGCTGTCGGGGCCGTCGACGACCAATCCCCCGGTGTGGAATCCGGCCGCGGCCGCGATTCGGTCACCGAACGCGCCGGCCGTGTACACCGTCAACCGGCCGCCCATGCAGTAGCCGGCGGTGGCCATCGGCCCGCCGGCCGTGTGCTCGAACGCCGTGAGCCAGTCCAGATAGGCACCGGCGTCGCGGACCACGAGATCGCGGGTGAGTTCCCGCAGCATCGGGACGATCGTGGCGAACAGGTCCGGACGCTGCTGCGGGTCGATGAAATCCGGCAGCTCGACCAGCGGCGCCCGGCCGTGCCGGTAGAAGACGTTGGGCACCAGCACCGTGTATCCGGCCGCGGCGACATCGTCGGCCAGCGCGCGCAGGCTCGGACGCAGTCCGAACGCGTCCATGTACAGCAACACACCGGGGTACTTCCCGCCCGCCGCGGGATAGGTGACGTACGCGTCGGCGACACCGTCGGGCGTCGCGATCTCCACGGCCTGCCCCTGCCCCGCTGTCATGCGCAATTCCCTTTCTCTCGGCTCTCTCGGCGAATTCGTTCGTGCCGGTAGTGCGCACCGGCGTCCACAGAAACGGAACCAACGCCCCGGAAAGTCTGCCACGGGCACCTCCGGCCCGCAATCGCCCAGGCCCACGTCGCGCGTGTTCGTGGTCGCGCCCGGACTACCGGTACGGTTGGTGCCGTGACCGGTCGCATCGCCATCGATGACACCGCCCCGGCCGTCGCGGGCGGATATCCGGCCAAGGCCGTGGTCGGCGAGGTGGTGCCGGTACGAGCCGTGGTGTGGCGCGAGGGCCACGACGCGGTGGCGGCCACTCTGGCCGTGCGCGGACCGGACGGCGGACGCACCCAGCGGATCCGGATGGCGCCCGAGTTCGAACCCGATGTCTTCAACGCGGTCTTCACCCCGAATACGCCGGGGCTGTGGACCTTTCGCGTCGAAGGCTGGGGCGATCCGATCACCGGGTGGCGGGCCGCGGTCGAGGCGAAACTCGCCGTCGGCCAGAGCGCGGCGGATCTGGCCAACGATCTCGAGATCGGTGCCCGGCTGTTCGAACGGGCGGCCCAGGCGGTGCCGAAACGCCAGTGGGAGAAATTGCGCGCCGCCGCGGCCGCGCTGCGCAGCGATGCGCAACTGCCGGCGCGGGTGGCACCCGCCTTCAGCGCCGAGGTGGCCGAGATTCTGCGCGAGACGCCGCTGCGCGATCTGGTGACCCGCGGTCCGGCCCACACCGTGCTGGTCGAGCGGCGGCGAGCGCTGGTCGGCTCGTGGTACGAATTCTTCCCCCGCTCCACCGGCGGCTGGGACGCCGACGGAAATCCGGTGCACGGCACCTTCGCCACCGCGACGAAAGAACTGCCACGCATCGCGGCCATGGGTTTCGATGTCGTCTACCTGCCGCCGATCCACCCGATCGGAACGGTGAATCGCAAGGGCCCCAACAACTCTCTGACCTGCGGTCCCGATGATTTCGGTTCCCCCTGGGCGATCGGCTCGGCCGAAGGCGGCCACGACGCCGTCCACCCGCTCCTGGGGAGCGAGGCGGATTTCGCCGAATTCGTCCGTGCCGCAGGCGAACTCGGTCTCGAGGTGGCGCTGGATCTGGCGCTGCAGTGCGCGCCCGACCACCCGTGGGTGCGCAGCCATCCGGAATGGTTCACCACCCTCCCCGACGGCACCATCGCGTTCGCGGAGAATCCGCCGAAGAAATATCAGGACATCTACCCGCTGGATTTCGACAACGATCCGGACGGGCTCTACGCCGCCGTCCTGGGCGTCGTGCGGCACTGGATCGCCTTGGGAGTCACCATCTTCCGGGTCGACAATCCGCACACCAAACCGGCCGACTTCTGGGAATGGCTCATCGCGCAGGTGCGCCGGACCGATCCCGACGTGATCTTCCTGTCCGAGGCATTCACCCGCCCGGCCCGGCTCTACGGTCTGGCGCGGCGCGGATTCTCCCAGTCCTATACCTATTTCACCTGGCGCACCGGCGCCTACGAACTGGCCGAATTCGGTCGCGAACTCGCCGCCAAGGCCGACGAGGCCCGGCCCAATCTGTTCGTCAACACTCCCGACATTCTGCACGAGAGCCTCCAACACGGCGGTCCGGGCATGTTCGCCGTGCGCGCCGTGCTGGCGGCGACGCTGGGTCCGAGCTGGGGTATGTATTCCGGCTTCGAACTTTTCGAGCACCAGGCGGTGCGTCCGGGCAGCGAGGAATATCTCGATTCCGAGAAGTACCAGTTGCGCCCGCGACGATTCGCCGAGGCCGCGGCCCGCGGCGAGTCGCTGGAACCGTTGATCACCCGGCTGAACGAGATTCGCCGAGCCCATCCCGCGCTACAACAATTGCGCTGCATCGCCTTTCACCACGTCGACAACGAGGCACTGCTGGCGTACTCGAAGATCGACCCGAGCTCCGGAGACGCGGTGCTGGTCGTGGTCAACCTCAACCCGTTCGGCGCCGAGGACGGGATGATCTCGCTCGACATGCCGGCCATCGGACGCGAATGGCACGACCGGCCGACGGTCCACGACGAGATCAGCGGCGAGGAATACCACTGGGCGCAAACCAATTACGTGCGACTCGACCCCGTGCGCGCGCCCGCTCACATCCTCGCCCTCCCGGCGGTCTCCGCGGCCGCGCGCACCGAATCGGCCTACCGCAGGACCTTCCGGTGACCGCAGGCCGGACCACGGCACGGCGGCCGCGCCGATGAATCGGCGCGATCTGATGTTGCTGGCCGCCGGTACCCACACCGACCCGCACACGGTCCTCGGCGCGCATCCGCATCCGGACGGTACGGTGATCAGAACCCTTCGCCCCCATGCCGATTCGGTGTCGGCGCGCATCGGCGGCGTCGACCATCCGCTGCGCCCCATCGGCCACGGGGTCTTCGAGGGCGTGGTCGAATTTCCGGATCTGTGGGACTACCGCCTGATCGTGTCGTATCCGGGCAGCCGGACCGTGCTGACCGCCGACGGATACCGCTTCCTGCCGACCGTCGGCGAACTCGATCTGCACCTGCTCGGCGAAGGACGACATCGGCGGCTCTGGGAGGTACTCGGCGCCCAT
The DNA here is from genome assembly GCF_001665695.1 of Nocardia sp. 852002-51101_SCH5132738. Classification (NCBI taxonomy): domain Bacteria; kingdom Bacillati; phylum Actinomycetota; class Actinomycetes; order Mycobacteriales; family Nocardiaceae; genus Nocardia; species Nocardia sp. 852002-51101_SCH5132738. The sequence goes on from NZ_LZML01000157.1 coordinate 144,546, forward strand.
CCACGCCGCTACACCACCCTCGACGGCGAGGTCACCGGCACGTCGTTCGCGGTATGGGCGCCGAATGCGCGCGGCGTGACCGTCTTCGGCGATTTCGACAGCTGGAGCGGAACCAGTGCACCGATGCGCCGGCTCGGATCGTCCGGGGTGTGGGAGGTGTTCGTACCCGGCGTCGCGGCGGGCACGCGCTACAAATACCGCATCCACGGCGCCGACGGACGGATCGCCGACCATGCCGATCCTCTCGCCTTCGCCGCCGAGACCCCGCCCGCGACGGCGTCGGTCGTCGCAGACGCCGGCTACCGGTGGACCGATCAGGACTGGTGCGCCACCCGTGCCCGGCGCGACCCCACCCGCGAGCCGATGAGCGTCTACGAGGTTCATCTCGGCTCGTGGCGGCCCGGGCTGGACTATCGCACCGCCGCCGAACAGCTCGCGGAATACGTTCGGGCCCAGGGCTTCACCCACGTCGAACTGTTACCCGTGGCGGAACATCCCTTCGGCGGCTCCTGGGGTTATCAGGTCACCTCCTACTACGCACCGACCGCTCGCTTCGGCTCCCCCGACGATTTCCGCGCCTTCGTCGACCACCTGCACGCCCACGGGATAGGTGTCATCCTCGACTGGGTTCCCGGCCATTTCCCGCGCGACGAATGGGCCCTGGCCCGCTTCGACGGTACCGCCCTCTACGAACATCCCGATCCTCGCCGCGGCGAGCAATTGGAATGGGGCACTTACATTTTCGACTACGGCCGCAACGAGGTGCGCAACTTCCTGGTCGCCAACGCGCGGTTCTGGCTCGAGGAGTTCCATATCGACGGGCTGCGCGTCGACGCCGTCGCCTCGATGCTGTACCTGGACTATTCGCGTCCACCGGGCGGCTGGGAGCCCAATGTGCACGGCGGACGGGAGAATCTGGAGGCCGTCGCCTTCCTGCGCGAGTTGAACGCCGCCGTCCACGCCGATCATCCCGGCGTGGTGACCATCGCCGAGGAATCCACCACCTGGCCGGGCGTCACCCGGTCCACGGAGGTCGGCGGGCTGGGCTTCACCCTGAAATGGAATATGGGCTGGATGCACGACACCCTCGGCTACTTCGGACGCGATCAGGTGCATCGCAGCTGGCACCACAACGAGATCACGTTCTCGGCGGTCTACGCGTGGAGTGAGAACTATCTGCTGCCGATCAGCCACGACGAGGTGGTGCACGGCAAGGGCACGCTGTGGACCCGCATGCCCGGCGACGACTATGCCAAGGCCTGCGGTGTTCGCGCGTTGCTGGCCTATATGTGGGCGCACCCGGGCAAACAGCTGCTGTTCATGGGCCAGGAGTTCGGCCAGTTCCGGGAGTGGTCACACGATCGCGGACTGGACTGGGACGAACTCGCCAACCCCCTGCACGACGGTATCCGCGCTCTCGTCGCCGATCTCAACACCGTCTATCGCGCCCACCCCGCGCTGTGGACCCAGGACACGGCGCCCGGTGGCTACGCCTGGATCGAGGCCGACGACCACGCGCACAACCTGCTCGCCTTCCTGCGCTACGGCACCGACGGCTCGGTCATGGCCTGCGTCTTCAATTTCTCCGGCGTCGAACACCGCGACTACCGCATCGGCCTGCCGGCGTCGGGCACCTGGCGCGAAATCCTCAACACCGACGCCACCTCGTACGGCGGCAGCGGCACCGGCAACCTCGGCGCGGTATCGGCATCCGCCTGCCCCTGGCACGGCCGGCCCTATTCGGCGGAGGTCACCTTCGCCGCCAACAGCGCGATCTGGCTGACCCCGATCACCACCGCAGCATCGGCAACGGATGATGCAGCGCGCACCGCGTTGCGTTCTCGGCGGTGACGATCGGATGGGCGGCGCGCACGGTCGCCCCGGGCTCAGAACTTCCAGGGCGCCGGCAGATCCGGGACCACACACCCATAGGTGTGCTCGATCGACACCGGGGTGCCGCGAACCGTACCGTGCGCACGCAACTCCACGGGGTAGTACCGGAAACAGCGAACTCCGGAATCCGAATCGGGTAACGCCAGTTCGGCATCGGCCAGATATGCGCACGCGGCGGCGGCCTCGGGATGTGAGCCGCCGGTCGGATCGCAGGTCAACGTGACCGTGCGAGGCGAGCGATCGGGTTCGGTGCGGGTGAAGATCAATTGGGTGGCCGCATCATGGGCCGCGGCGCTGCCCACCGGCATCAGCACTGCCGCGGCGCATGCGGCACCGATCAGACCACGCATCGTCGCCTTCACATCGGCCTCCCGTCCCCGCGCCGACGGCGGATTCCGCCGGCGCCTGCGCCGATTATCGGTCGTCGCGGACGATCGGTCGACCACCGCGACGACCGGCGTGGCTCAGTACGGTGCCGGGCTCAGTACAACGCCGTCGCCAGCTTGCGCCGGGCCGCGACGACCACCGGATCGGCGGTGTCGAACAGCTCGAACAGTTCGACCAGGCGAGTGCGCACGCGGTTGCGGTCGTCGCCCGCGGTCCGCTTGATCAACCCGATCAGCCGATCGAAAGCGGCCTCGGGCTGCTGGTTGAACAGTTCGGCATCGGCGGCGGTGAAGGCGGCGTCGATATTGCCGGGATCGGCGTCGGCCACCGCGATCGCATCGGCCGGCAGCTCGCGGGCACGGCCGAAGAACCGCACCTGGCGCAGCGCCGCCTTGGCTTCCTCGTTGGCGGGTTCGGCGGCCAGAATCGCCTCGTAGGCTGCTTCGGCCCCGGCGATATCACCGCGATCGAGCGCCTCTTCGGCGGCCACGAACCGCGGATCCTCGGGCACGGGCGCCTGGCCTTGGTCGTCACCGGCGCCGGGGAGTTTGCCCCGCACCGCATCGACGACCGCGGCCAGCCACTGCTTGACCTGTTCCTCGGGCTGCGAGCCCTGGAAGTCGGCCAGCGGCTGCCCGGCGGCCACCGCGATCACGGTCGGAATGCCCTGTACCCCGAAGGCCTGCGCGATCCGCATATTCGGCTCGGCCTCGATGGTGGCCAGCTCCCAGCTGCCCCCGGCGCTGCCGACCAGCCGCTCGAAGAGCTTGACCAGTTCGACACTTCCCGGGCTGCGCTGCGAATACAGGACGACGACAACCGGCACCTCGAGCGATCGCCGCAGCACCTTGGTCTCGAAATCGGCCTCGGTGACGGCGTGATCGCCCGGGACGTCCGTGGCGGCCGGCTGTTTCAGAGCGGAGAGATCCACCGCGCCGGACATGGCAGCGGCAGCGGCGGGCGAGGGACGACGTGCAGCAGGTCGAGTCACGACATCCAGTTTGTCACGACGCGGCGGGCGCCGGGGCCGCGGCCGGGCTCAGCTCTCCCAATTGTCCGGTCCGAATCGCCCAGCGCTCGAACCACACCGAGGAGAACGGCACCACCGACGAGACGAGCCCCAGCAGGATCGTCTTACCCGGCCATTCGTATTCGCGCCACGCCAGCAGCAGGCTCACCGCGTACAACACGAAGATGAGCCCGTGCAGCATGCCGAACACCATCACCGGCCAGGTGATGGGTTCGGGCAGCCGCTTGAGCACGGAACCGAGCAGCAACAGCGCCCACGACGGCGCTTCCAGCAGTCCGAACAGACGCACCCGCTTGGCCACGGTGCTCACGTCGAAGAATTCGCCCATGGCCACCATTGTGCCCAACGACTACGCAGCGTCGTAGTAGGTGTGGGTCATGCCACAGCGCGAATCGAGGTCAGACGCGGACGATGAGCGCGTCGCCCTGGCCGCCGCCACCACACAGCGCCGCCGCACCCACACCGCCACCGCGGCGCTTCAGCTCCAGCGCCAGATGCAGCACGATCCGCGCGCCCGACATGCCCAGCGGGTGACCGATCGCGATCGCACCACCGTTGACGTTGACCTTCTCCGGATCGATCCCCAGCTTGCGGGTCGAGGCGATCCCGACCGCCGCGAAGGCCTCGTTGATCTCCACCAGATCCAGATCCGCCGGGGAGATACCTTCCTTCGCGCAGGCTTTCGCGATGGCGTTGGCGGGCTGGTCCTGCAGCGTCGAATCCGGACCGGCCACCACACCCGCGGCCCCGATCTCGGCGAGCCAGCTCAACCCCAGCTCCTGGGCCTTGGCCTTGCTCATCACGACCACCGCGGCCGCACCGTCGGAAATCTGCGACGCCGACCCCGCGGTGATGGTGCCGTCCTTGGCGAAGGCCGGGCGCAGCTTGCCCAGCGACTCCACCGTCGTATCCGCGCGCACGCCCTCGTCCTCGCTCACCACGATCGGATCGCCCTTGCGCTGCGGCACCGACACCGGCACCACCTCGTCGGTGAACACACCGTTCTTCCACGCCGCGGCCGCCTTCTGATGCGAAGCGGCGGCGAACGCGTCCTGCTCGGCGCGGCCGATCCCGTCACCGGCGTTGCGGGACTCGGTCAGCGCGCCCATCGCCTGGTCGGTGAAGATGTCGTGCAGCCCGTCGTAGGCCATGTGGTCACGCAGGGTCACATCACCGTATTTGAAGCCCTCACGGGACTTCTCCAGCATGTGCGGGGCCCGGCTCATCGACTCCTGACCACCGGCCACCACGATCTCGTACTCACCGGCGCGAATCAGCTGATCCGCCAACGCGATCGCGTTGATACCCGACAAACACACCTTGTTCAGCGTCACCGCCGGAACATCCATCGGAATACCACCCGCGACCGCGGCCTGACGCGCCGGAATCTGGCCCGCACCCGCGGTCAGCACCTGACCCATGATCACGTAGTCGACCTGCTCAGGCGCCACCCCAGCCTTTTCCAGCGCCGCCTTGATGGCGAAACCACCCAGATCCGAACCGGAGAACCCGGACAACCCACCGAGCAGCCGACCCACCGGAGTACGGGCGCCGGAGACGATGACAGAGGTGGTGGCCACGATGAACCTCGCTTCTCACATTCGGGGACGCAGCGGCGTGCCGCCCTCGTACTCGGCGACGGGCCGCTCTCGTACTCAACGGTAACCCTTCCCGTCCCGGCAGCTCCAGGTAGGTGCGCGCTACCTTCGTAGAGTGAGCACTACCGATACGTCCGCTTTCATTCCCGCCGATTACGTCATCGCCGTCGATCACGTCGGCGTCGCCGTGCCCGATCTCGATACCGCCGTGGCGTGGTATTCGGACAATCTCGGCATGGTCGAAACCCACCGTGAGGTCAACGAGGCCCAGGGCGTGCACGAGGCGATGCTGTCGCTGCCCGGTTCCGGCGACGACGCCACTGCTCTGCAGTTGCTGGCGCCACTGAACGAGGAGTCCACGATCGCCAAGTTCATCGACCGCAACGGCCCCGGATTGCAGCAACTGGCCTACCGCGTGACCGATATCGACGCGGTAGCTACTTTCCTGCGAGGCCGCGGCGTCCGTTTGCTGTACGACGCTCCCCGCGCCGGAACCGCGAACTCGCGGATCAATTTCATCCACCCCAAGGATGCTGGCGGTGTGCTCGTCGAACTAGTCGAACCGGCCGCGAATCCTACTCACTAGTACCGCGATCCGGCCACGGAAACAGTTCATAACGACATTCGCAGTCGACTCACCATGGTGGGTCGACAGGCTGTAGTTTGTGGGGCATGTCGTCCACTGAGCCCGATCGCAATCGCTTCGTCGCGTTGCCTTTCACGGTAGTACGTAAAGGCTACGACCGTGACGAAGTACGCAATTACTTCGACCGTTTCGATGCCGAGCTGAGGGTCACCGCAACAGATCGCGATGCCGCCGCCGCTCAGGCCCGTAACCTGGCCGCCCAGCTGGAGGACGCCCGCGACGAGATCGATGAGCTTCGCAAGGAAGTAGATCGCCTGTCGGTTCCGCCCACCACCGCGGAAGGCATGAGCGACCGAATCTCCCGGATGCTGCGATTGGCATCCGACGAGGCGTCCGAGGTCCGCGCACAGGCGCAGGCCGAGGCTGCCGAGATGATCTCCATCGCGGAGCAGCAGGCCACCGAGATGCGTGGCAAGTACGAATCCCTGCTGGCCGAGACCAAGGAGAAGCGCGAGGCGCTCGAGGTCGAATTCGAGCAGACGCTGTCGAACGCGCGCGCCGAGTCGGCCAAGATCGTCGAGGCCGCCCAGGCCGATGCCACCCGCATCACCAAGGAGGCCGAGGCCAAGCGCAAGGCCGCCCAGCAGGACTTCGAGGCCACGATGGCCGAGAAGCGGACCAAGCTCACCAAGGCCATGGAGGAGCTGGAGGCATCCAGCCGCTCCGACGCCGCCCAGCGCATCAAAGAGGCCACCGACGAGGCCAACCGCCTGGTCACCTCCGCCACCCAGTCCGCCGATCGCAAGATCGCGCACGCCAAGGAACTGGCCGAGGAGATGCGCGTCCTGCGCGGCCGAGTTCTGGCCCAGCTGCTGGGTATCCGCGGCCAGCTCGATTCGGTCCCGGCCATGCTGGCCGCGGTCAACCGCGAGAGCGAGCTGCTCGACGGTACACCGGAGCAGCGTTCGCTGTCCGGTAAGCAGTCCGGTTCCGGCCGGCAGAAGGCCATCCCCGAGGTCAAGGCGGAAGACGAAGAGTCCGTCGACGAAGAGCGCGAAAGCGCCGAAGTCTCGAGCTGACAACACGCGCCACCCCCTCAGGGCGACACATTCACCACCCGTTTCGAGGCCGCTCCCGCACCGCGGGGGCGGCCTTCCCTATGCCCGCACCCAGGGCCGGGTTACGACCAGCGCCGCGTGATCGTGCGGGTATGGCGCCCGCGCCAGCAACCGGAATGCCAATGGCGACGGTCGTTTTCGCCGCCGTCGGCCGGCCACGCCACGATATGCGCTGTGCCGGGCGGGATCTCGTGATCGCAGCCCGGACATCGGTAGGTCTTCACCGCACGGGAGCCCGGGATCGTGCGCACCACGAAGGTTTCCGCGCCACCGCGCCCGTCCTCGGTGCGCCCGAAGACGTCACCGATGGGCCGCGGTTCCCGAGGGAGCCGCGACGATGTCGGACGGGGTTTCCGGCGTGGCACGAGCCGCCCTCAGAACAACCGGAATTCGGTGCTGTCGGTGCCGCGCAGGGCGTCGTAATCGAGTGTGACGCAGCGGATCCCGCGATCGGTCGCCAGGGTCCGCGCCTGCGGTTTGATCTGCTGTGCCGCGAAGACACCGGTGACCGGTGCCAGCAGCGGATCCCGGTTCAGCAATTCCAGATACCGGGTGAGCTGCTCCACCCCGTCGATCTCGCCCCGGCGTTTGATCTCCACCGCCACCGTGGCGCCGGCGGCGTCGCGGCACAGGATGTCCACGGGACCGATGGCCGTCATGTATTCGCGGCGGATCAGCGTATAGCCGTCACCCAGCGTGCCGATGTGTTCGGCGAGCAGCTCCTGGAGATGGGCCTCGACGCCATCCTTCACGAGCCCGGGGTCCACGCCCAGTTCGTGCGCGGAGTCGTGTTCGATGTCCTCGACAGTGATCCGCAGCTCCTCACCGGCTTTGTTGGTCACCACCCAGAGCTGGGAGCCGTCGGGCATCGTCTCGACATCGGTCTCGCGCTCTTCCATCCAGCAGGGCGGGCTCATCCAGTTCAGCGGCTTGTAGGAACCGCCGTCGGAATGCACCAGCACCGAGCCGTCCGCTTTCATCATCAGCAGCCGGCGGGCCATCGGGAGATGTGCGGTGAGCCGACCCACGTAATCGACCTGGCAACGAGCAATCACAAGGCGCACCGGTCGAGTTTAGGCCCTCGCCGAGACCGCTTGCGCGCGGGGCGATCAGCCGACGAGCAAGATGTATCCGAGTACGGCCGCGATGACGAGCAGACCCGTCTCGAACCGGTTGAGCCGGTGTGCGCGGGCATGACCGCTGCGCAACAGCAGCCACCCGGTGAGCAGTCCGATCGTCAGGGCGATCAGATGCCCGACATTGGTGAAGGTGTGGCCCATGACGACGCCCGCGACGGCGACGGCACCGAGCGAGATGGCCCATGTCGGTCGCCACTTGGCGGGCAGAACCACCATCAGCGAACCGATGACCGCCAGCGCGCCGTAGCTGACCCCGACGTCCTCGGCGAGGGAGATACTCGTCGGCAGCCATTTCACGCTCACCGCCACCCACAGGCCGCCGGCGACGAGGAGTGTGGCGCCGATATGGCCGGCGATGAAGATGCGCAGCAGCGACAGGGCGCCGAATCGCCATTCCGCCAGAATGAGCAGACAGACCAGCAGCGGGATGAGCAGTGCGCCCGCGGTGCCGTCACCGATCACGAACGCACTGGAGAACAGGGTGCCGAACCGTCCGGCCAGCAGATTGTGCAGATTGGTGCTCGCATGCTGGATGACGCGGGTCTGCTGCGTATCGCTGAGTACCGACACCAGCACGGTCACCGCGATGAGCAGGGCGCCGTAGCTGTAGGTCATCGGCAGCTTGAATCGATCCCGCAGCGTGAGGGAACGGCCGGCCTGCGCGGGGCCGGACTCCAGTGCTGACTGTGTGGCCGGCTCCTGGAGTAGAACCATTCCGATCACCTTCCGCTACCAGACCGGTACCGATTGCACCGGGTCGACACCATCCATGATCCCGATCGATCCCCCGAATGGTGTCAGGCTTACTTAGGAAAGTCCTGTGAACCCGGGGATACCCACCCGAACCGATCCCATTCGCCCGAAAATCCGCCGGGCGAGTCGCAAGTCGACTCGGCCGGCGACGCACGCATGGACCCGACCGGGTCCGTATATGGGTAAGGCCCCCAACCTGCTGGTTGGGGGCCTTACCTGAATGTATGTTCCGGCGGTGTCCTACTCTCCCACACCCTGTCGAGTGCAGTACCATCGGCGCAGGTGGCCTTAGCTTCCGGGTTCGGAATGGGACCGGGCGTTTCCCCACCGCTATAGCCGCCGTAACTCTATGAAACTATCCACACAGTTGTGTGTTGTTTCAGATACCGCACAGTGGACGCGTAGCAGCTTTGTTGGTAAGTCCTCGGCCTATTAGTACCAGTCAC